>JBLYYV010000332.1:0-3018 GCA_048550095.1 Gammaproteobacteria bacterium | reverse complement strand
GGCCGGACGACAATTGGCTGGACCAGCCCCTGCGCGCGGATCGAATCGGCCAGCTCCTCGAGCGATTCCTGATGCATGTCCTGGCGCGGCTGATACATGCCACGCTGCAGCAGGTCGACCGGTATCTCGCGCAGCCCGCTATCTTCGGGGCCCTGCACCGGTGTTGCGGCCTGCAGTGGCTCCACGGTTGCGAGTTCCACGTCTCCCAGCAGTGCGTCGAGCCCTCTGCCCAATCCCGTTTTCTTTGCGCTCATGTGATTCTCATTCACCCGATCGATGGATGACGCATTCTAGCCCTAATCGAATCGATCGTAACCCGACATCAGGCAACTCCGACGACTGAACCGCCGGACTCGCGCGCGATGATTTCCTGAGCCAGCGACAAATAGGCCTTCGCGCCCCGCGACCCGCGATCGTGATACATCGCCGGCACGCCGAAGCTCGGCGCCTCCGCCAGGCGCACGTTGCGCGGGATCACGGTCGCATACACCTTGTCGCCGAAATGCCGGAGTAGCTGATCCGAGACCTCGTTCGCCAGCTTGTTCCGCGGGTCGTACATCGTGCGCAACAAGCCCTTGATCTGCAATCGATGATTGACGGTGTTGCGCACCTGCTTGACCGTCTCCAGCAGCGCCGACAGGCCCTCCAGCGCATAGTACTCACACTGAATCGGGATCAGCGTCCCGTCCGCCGCCGTCAGCGCGTTCAGCGTGAGCATGTTGATGGTCGGCGGGCAGTCGATCAGCAGATAGTCATACAGGCCGCTGATCGGCTCGAGCGCGTTGCGCAGTTTCATCTCGCGCCCGATCTCCTGCAGCAGGCGCACCTCGGCGACTGTCAGGTCCGCATTGCCGGGCATCAGCCAGAACCCGGTGTCCTCGACCTCGACGATTGCATCCTTGGCCAGCGCGTCGCCGAGCAGGACGTCACAGGTCGTGGTTTCGAGCGATTCCTTTTCGATGCCGCAACCGGTCGTCGCGTTGCCCTGCGGATCGATATCGATGACGAGCACGCGGCGGTTCGATGCCGCCAGCGATGCGGCGAGATTCACGCAGGTCGTCGTCTTGCCGACGCCGCCCTTCTGATTCGTCACCGCGATGATGTCGCCCATGATTTCACCTGCCCCCGATTACGTAAGTGATTCTAGCCAATGCCGGGGGTGATCCGGGGTTTTTTCTCAGCCCGACCGTTCGAGAACGATGATATGCCGGTCGCCGGCGACCCCCGGCACTGCCACCCGTTCGGCCTGCGTTGCCGACCAGCTCGCTGGCAGCCGCGCGAGTTCGTCTTGCGGCATGCGTCCTTTCATCGCGACGAGTCGGCCGCCGCGAGCCACGAGCGCCGCGCACCGATCGACGAAGTCCCCGATGCTCGAGAATGCCCGGCACACGACCGTGTCGAAAGGATCCAAGGCTGCGTAACTCTCTACGCGGGACTGGACGACCTCGACGTTCTCGAGTCCCAGTTCGGCCACGGCCTGGCGGACGAACCGGACTTTCTTGCCGCCCGAATCGAGCAGGCAGAACTGTCGCTGTGGTTCCGTCACGGCGAGCACGAGCCCCGGGAAACCCGCGCCGGTGCCGACGTCGAGTATGGTCGTGCCATGCAGGTACGGCCGTACGGCCAGTGAATCGAGAACATGCCGGCCGACCATCTCGAGCGGCTCGCGCACCGCTGTCAGGTTAAACGCCTTGTTCCACTTGTCGAGCATGACCAGCAGTCGCGTGAGCGTCTGGGCCTCGCCGTTCTCGGTCGACACGCCGAGCGCGCGCATGCCGTCGCGCAGGCGCGCCTCGAGTTCGGTGTCGGATACCGGCACCGGTGCCTCTTCAGGCTAGCTTGACGATCGTCCGACCGACGACCTGACCATCGATGTACGCCGGGAACGCATCCGGCAAACCTTCGAGCGACACCTCGCGATTCGCGATCTCATCGATATGCGGCGCGCTCAGGTCGCCGGCAATGCGATTCCAGACTTCGATCCGCAGGTCGCGCGGCACCTCGACCGAGTTGATGCCGAGCAGAGCCACGCCGCGCAGGATGAACGGCATCACCGTCGTCGACAGGTCGATGCCCGCAGCGAGGCCGATGCTGGCGATGTTGCCGTAGGGCTGCGTCGTCCGCGTGAACCAGCCGAGGATGTCGCCGCCGAGGTTGTCGATTGCGCCGGCCCAGATCGCCTTCTCCAGCGGCTTCGTACCGAGCTGGTGATGGCCGATATTCATGATGTCGGCAGCGCCGAGGTTGCGCAGGTAGTCGTCGGCCGTCGTCTTGCTGGTCATCGCCGTCACCTCGTAACCGCGCGCACTCAGCATATCGACCGCAATACTTCCGACACCACCGGTCGCGCCGCTGACCGCGATCGGCCCCTGTTCCGGTGACTGCCCGTTCTGCTCCATGCGGTGAATGGCCAGCGCGGCCGTGAAGCCGGCCGTACCGAGCGCCATCGTCGTGCGCAGATCGAGGCCGTCGGGCAGCGGCGTCAGCCATTCGCCCTTGAGGCGTGCGTACTCCGCAAAGCCGCCGTCGTGCGTCTCGCTGAGGCCGCAGCCGTTCACGATGACCGGATCGCCCTCGCTGAATCGCGTATCACTCGACGACACGACGTGGCCGGCAATATCGACGCCGCCGACCAGCGGGAACTTCCTGAGTATCCGGCCCTTGCCGGTGCCCGCAAGCGCGTCCTTGTAGTTGATGCTCGACCACGCACCCTTGACGACGACGTCACCGTCGCAGAGATCGTCGACGGAGATTTCGTCAAAACGCGGTTCGACCTTGCGGCCGTCCTCGGAGTGAATCCTGAAGGCCTTGAAGTGCTTCGTGTCGGACATTGTTCGCTTCCAAATAAAACGGGGCCAGACACCCGAACAGGTATCTGGCCCCAATTCTTACTGAATATTGTCGCTATGCGTAGGCTAGTTTTCGTAGGCGACCGTATAAAGTCCTTGCTGTGCCGCGAAATATGCCGCGAGATCGGCGATGTCTGCGTCCGTCAGCGCCGCAGCCTGGCCGGCCATC
>JBLYYV010000331.1:0-3911 GCA_048550095.1 Gammaproteobacteria bacterium | reverse complement strand
TTTCGCCGGGGCCCGGGCGTCCAGCGAGCGCCGCGCACGCTGGCCGAGATACTCGCGAACGTCTAACATACGCCCGGCTCGGTCGCCCGAGCCCGCCCGTCAGTTACACAGCTCGAGGGAACTACATGAACTCCGATTTGCCGGCCGGACAGCAATCCCGGCGCTCGACGATCCTGGGATGGATACTGTTCATCGTATTCGCCGTGTTGTTCTGGAACATCGTCACGATGCCCAGAACGGCTCTGGATCAGCGTGAATTTCTGCATGCCATGCATTATTCGGTTGGCGTGGTCGTGTTTCTGCTTGCCATCGTCAAAATCGCCTTATGGTTCCGTAAGCCGATGCCGACCCCGCCTGAGGGATTGCCGCCTGCATCATTCGCGTTCAACCGCGCGATTCTGATGGCATTAATGCTGGTATTCGTCGCCGAAGGCGTCATTGGATTCGCCTATGCCTGGGGTACCGGCCATCCGGTCTCTCTGTTCGGCCTGCCGGTACCTGCGCTGCTGCCCAAGAGCGAGCCGACGCGGATGGCGATGGGCTATTTCCATAGTGCCCTGGGCTTCTATTACATGATGCTGTTCTCGATCTGGCTGGCGTTCGGTATCTATCAAAACCTGCGTTACCACGTGGGGTTAAAACGCCTGTGGCCGGGGAGTCGAGTATGAGCGTGCCAGTCGCATCCCGAGTTTTGCAGGCGGGCACACTCATCGCGTTCCTGGTCCTGGCGCTGTATTTCCCTTACTGGTGGTTCGGCGTCGTGCCGTTCGCCGTCGACAACGAGATCCCGCAGACTGAGATCGACCGCTTGCTCGAGGGCACGAATCTGCCTGATTTCTATGCGGCCGAACCTGCACCGATCTCCGCGGACGAGTTCGAGGCGCAGAAGACTGCCTTCACATGGTGCCGTTTCTGTCACACGCTTGAGCAGGGCGGCGAGAATCGCGTCGGTCCCAATCTTTATCGGATCTTCGGCAAGCCGGCCGCCGTCGTCGAGGGCTTCCCGTATTCCAGCGCATGGATCGAGGCGCGCGAGAACGGGCTGGTGTGGACACCGGAAACGATGGCGGCCCTGATCGAGGACGTGCACGCGCTCGTGCCGGGAAACCGGATGCGGTATCCGCCGATGCTCGGATATGAGGACAGCCCGGAGCGGCGTCAGCGGATCCTCGAGTATCTGTTGCGGGAGACTCGCTGAGTCGTTGCCACGGCGTCAGTGGGCTGATCGGCTTGGCGCCGTCTCCCTTGCGGCGGACATCCCCGAAGTCGCTTCCCGATACACGCTTTGTTCGGGGATATCCGCCTCCGGTCGACTCCATCGTGCATGGCTTCAAGACCGAAAGGTCGGGCGAACGATTGCACGCTGCGGTGCCTGGGCCAAAGGGACCGGGCGCCGCAGCGTTGGATTGGATTCGTGACCGTTAGTCGGCGTGTTTGTAGACGTGCACGTCGCTCTGAGGGTAGGGGATCGCGATGCCTTCAGCGTCGAAGCGTTTCTTGATCTGCTCCGTCACGTTGAAGTACACACCCCAGTAATCCTCTGATTTGACCCACGGCCGCACGACGAAGTTGACGCTGCTGTCGGCCAGTTCCGACACGGCAATGGTGGGTGCGGGATCGTCGAGAATGCGGTCTTCGGCGGCGAGGATGTCTTCCAGCGTCTTGCGCACCTTGTCGAGGTCATCGTCGTAGCCGCAGCCCGCAACGAGGTCGACGCGGCGGGTTGGATTCGCCGAGTAGTTCGTGATTTCTGCGGCCATGATCTGGCTGTTCGGCACGATGATCTTCTTGTTGTCACCGGTCCGCATGACCGTCGTGAAGATCTGCACCTGCTCGATGACGCCGGAGACACCGCCGGCTTCGACGAAGTCCCCGACCTTGTAGGGGCGAAAGCCGACGATCATGACGCCAGCCGCAAAGTTCGACAGCGAGCCCTGCAATGCGAGGCCGATTGCGAGACCAGCGGCGCCGAGTACGGCCAGCAGCGATGTCGTCTGAATGCCGAGTTGATTGATCGTCGCGATGACGACGGCGGCCAGCAACACGTAGTAGAGAAGGTTACCGAGAAAGGTTTCCAGCGTATCCTCTACATCGGCCCTGGCCATTGCACGCTTGACCATTTTCGTAAGGAATTTCGCGAGCCAGCGACCGATCACGAAGATCAGAAGAGCAGTGAGTCCTCGAACAGCGATATCCTGAACCAGCGTCATGCTGATTTCGGGCAACTGTATATCCATAGCTGGAAACTCCTCGATGTGTTTACTATTGTCCGGGGCGTGAATTGTGTTGCCCGCGTGCGAGGTTTGTAAAGCACCGCGTTGTAGCGCCTGCTTTTTTCTATAAATAGTTTCAAAAAAGAATTATAACTTAATGAAATATAAGGTTTTAGGAAGCAGTAACCTGAAGGTCTCGGAGCTCTGTCTGGGCACGATGACGTTCGGCGAAGAGTTCGGGATCGGGGCCCCGGAGACCGAATGTCGGCGCGTATTCGACGCATTCCTCGCGGCGGGCGGTAATTTTCTCGACACGGCCGACATCTACAACGGTGGGACGAGCGAACGCATGGTCGGGAAATTCGCGGCCGCCGATCGTGACTATCTCGTCCTCGCCAGCAAGTACAGCCTGAACACCCGGCCGGACGATCCGAACGCCGGCGGCAGTCATCGCAAGAATCTCGTGCAGTCGCTGGACGGAACCTTGCGTCGTCTCGGCACGGGGTACGTCGATCTTTACTGGGTGCATGGCTGGGATGGAGCGACGAACCTCGAGGCGCTCATGCGCGCGCTGGACGACCAGGTGCGGGCTGGCAAGATTCTGCACCTCGGGATTAGTAATGCACCGGCCTGGGTCATCGCCGCGGCCAATACGCTGGCTCGCGAGCGGGGCTGGACGCCATTCACTGCGATGCAATTGCAGTACAGCCTGATCGAGCGCAGCATCGAACGCGACTATTTCGCGCTCGCGCGCGCTCAGGACATGGCGATAACGCCATGGAGTCCGCTGGCCGGAGGCCTGCTGACGGGCAAGTTCGATCGTGACGCGAACGCGGGGGCCGGCGACGAGGCCCGTCTGAAGTCGAACGAACGCTGGAGTCGGTTCCTGAAAGATGACAATCTCGCCGTGGCGGAGGCGGTCAGCGCCATGGCTCGGGAGATCGGTTGTAGCACCGCGCAGCTTGCCCTGGCCTGGATGATGCGGCGCTCCAGCGCATGCGTCGTGCCGATTATCGGCGCGCGAACCCTGCCGCAGCTTGACGACAATCTCGGCGCGGTCACCGTCGACCTGTCCCCCGAAAGGTTAGCGTCTCTCGACGAGTTGACCGCGCTCGCACCGGAATACCCGAATTCGCTTTACGCGAGTGAGTTCTTCGAGACGATGATGTACGGCGAAGTCAGCCCGCGCATCGAATTGAATGAGCCGTGGACATGAGTCGGGCCACGGGCCGTCGCGCGCTTGCTCCGGCCCGGTAAATCAGAACATGACGGTCGTCGCTTTCGTCTTGAGGTAAGGCTCCAGACCCTCCTGGCCGAACTCGCGACCCCAGCCGGACTGCCGATTTCCGCCGAACGGAATCGCCGGATCCACCGCCGCGTGGCAGTTGATCGCGACCTGTCCGGAGTCGATCAGGTTGACCATGCGATGTGCTACTGAGATGTCCTTCGTCCAGACGCTGCCGGACAGGCCGTAGACGGTGCTGTTCACCTCGTCGGCGAGTTCCTCGAGGCTCTCATCGCCGAAGGTCTGGACACTCAGCACGGGACCGAAGATCTCTTCCTGCATGATCTTCATACTGCGGTTCGTCCGGCCGAAAATTGTCGGTTGGACGAAGTAACCCTGGCCGTCGACGGCTTCGCCGCCGTAGATCAGTTCGGCGTCGCTGGCCTTGCCGGCCTCGATGTAACCCATCACCG
>JBLYYV010000330.1:0-10117 GCA_048550095.1 Gammaproteobacteria bacterium | reverse complement strand
GCTGCAGGCCGGGCACGCGGGCCTGACCTGCCAGAGCTGTCACAGCGGCTCCGGCTATACCGGCCTGCGGGGCAATGACTGCGCGTCATGCCATGTCAACGATGACGTTCATGAGGGCCGCAACGGCAACGACTGCGGCAGCTGCCATGGCGTCACGCAATGGGCGAGCGTGACTTTCGATCATGCGGCGGTATCGGGCTTCACGCTCGTCGGGACGCATGCCGGCCTGGCCTGTACCGACTGTCATGCAGAATCGTTGACCGTCGCGTTGCCCGATAGCTGCTCGGCATGCCACACCGGTGACGACGCACATCTTGGCCAGCTGGGTAACCAATGCCTGGACTGCCATGGGCAGGACACATGGAATACGCAAGTTCTGTTCGACCATGATCTGACGGCGTTTCCGCTGGTCGGCCTTCACGCCGACGTGGAGTGCAAGGAATGTCATGCCACCGCGGCTTTCCACGACGCACCGTCCGACTGCGTGGATTGCCATCGCGCCGACGATCCCCACGGTCGCCGCCTCGGAACCGCCTGCGCGAGTTGCCACAATCCGGGCGCATGGCTCGCCTGGGATTTCGACCATCAGGCCCGCACCGGTTTCGCGCTGACGGACGGCCATGCAGACGTTGCTTGCACCGACTGTCATCGGCAACCGGTGAACGGCGGCGTCACCACGTCGAACGTCTGCGGCACGTGTCATCGGCGGGACGATCCGCATGAGAACCATTTCGGCGCCGAATGCGGACGCTGTCATACGACCCGATCATTTTCCGAACTGGAGAATCTGTGATGCCCTGGCCTGCGAAAAGCAGCTTGCGATGCATAGCCCGGCTGCTGGCAATTGGATCGCTCATCGCCGGCCTGATCCCGACTGCGGGATTCGCGCAAAACAGTATCGGGTCCGGCTTTGATCACTACACCACCGGCTATCGACTCGACGGCGAACACCTGTATGCAAGCTGCGAGAGCTGCCACGCCGACGGCATGTTCGTCGGCACGCCGATCGACTGCTTCGGCTGCCACACCGAGTCGACCCGGGTCCGCGCCAGCACCAAGCCCCCGCAACATAATTTAACCTCCGAGCGCTGCGAGACATGCCATCGCACGAGCGGCTGGGTTCCCATCATGCGGATGGATCACCTGGAAGCATTCGGCAGCTGCGCGAGCTGCCATGACGGACGCCGGGCGCGCGGCAAGCCGCCGAATCACATACCCGCCGGCGACATGTGTGACGATTGTCACCGCACGATGGCGTTCACCCCGGCCGCATTCGCGCACACGAATATCGTCGACAGCTGTTCGTCCTGTCACAACGGCGCGGTCGCCTCAGGCAAACCGCCAACCCATATCGCGGCGACCAATCTTTGCGAGGACTGCCATAACACGCTGTCCTTCTCGCCGGTCATTCGCGTCGACCATACGCAGGTCATCGGCACCTGCTCATCATGTCACAACGGCATCACCGCGACCGGCCAGCATCCGCAACACATCCCGACCACGGCAGAGTGCGACACCTGCCACAACACGACGGCGTGGCGTTGATGGATACACATCCTGGCACGCAATCGCACGGACGCAGGCATGTCCTGAATGTCAGCGCCGGGATCGTGGGGATACTCGCCGCGTCGTTCGTTTGCCTGCCGGCCGCCGTCGCCGCCGAGCGAGCCATCGCCGACGTGCAATTCTCCCGGCAAGGCACGCAGTCGTCTGCCAAGATCGCGCTGGGTTGTCGCATGCGCTATCTGGACCACACGCCAAAGGGAGGCGGCACCGAGGTGCGGATCCGATTCGTGCTCGAAGCAGAATGCCGGTCGGCCCTCAGCGGCGTGCGCAACGAACTGTATCGCCCACCGGGCCGTCGCATGGGCCTGATCGAGGATCTCGAATTCGAAAGCTTCGCGATTGATAACGCATCGCTGATCGTGCGCTTCGAAGAGCCCATCGCATTCTCGGTGAGCCAGGGAGCGCTGCTGAACCAGGTCAGAGTCACGGTAGACACGGCGCTGCCGGTCGCGCAGACGGCCGTCGAACCGCCCCCCGTCGCGGTTCCCGTCACGACCCCGCCCACGTCACGCTCGCTGCGACGCGAGCCACTGCAGCCGGTCGTAACATCGCCACCGCCCGATGCATTCGTGATTCAAATCGCCACCTATGCAGACGGCGTGCCGATCGATGTCGGCGCGTTGCCGTTGCCAACCGACTCCACGCTCTATACGCAGCCGGTAACGATCGGCGATCGCGAGTGGACGGCACTGCGACTGGGATTCTTCAGCTCGGAGGACGCAGCGCTCGCGGCAATGGCCGGGATAACGCCGTCGAATCCCGGCGCGTTCGTCGCTTTCGCCGAAGCCGAAGAGCGCGCCGCCGCCGTCGACCGACGGGCCGAGCTGCTGGCGACAGCGTCGCCGCGCATGGCGCCGCCACCCGACGAGCTCGCCACAAGCAGCATGTCCGAAGACCGCATCGCGGAACTGATGGCCGAAGCCAAGCAGGCGATGCGGCGGCGGGACTACGACCGCAGCGTGCAGATCTACATGCGGGTTCTCGAGGAACCCGACGTCGGACAGCGCAAGGAAGCGCTCGAGTTTCTCGGCGTGGCGCGGGAGAAGAAGGGACAACCTGCGCAGGCACGCGCGGAGTATGAAAACTTTCTCACGGAATTTCCCGACGGCACAGATGCCGAGCGCGTCCGGCAGCGACTCGCCGGGCTCATTGCCATGTACCAGGCGCCGCAACAGCAGGCGCGTATCAAACCGGCCGACGCCGGCGCCGACTGGAACGTCTATGGTGGACTGTCGCAGTACTACCGACGTGACGTCAGCCAGTTCGACACGATCGACGAGTCGATCGTCAATCAGTCAGCGATCCTGTCGCATGCCGACCTGATCCTCGACCGCCGCGGAAATCGCTTCGATCTGCAGGGCCGCATGAGCGCCAGCTATCACTATGACCTGCTCGAAGAAGGCCTCGGGCCCGGCGACCAGGGGTTCGTCTACTTCGCCTATCTCGACGTGGCCGACCAGCAGAGCGGCATCACGGCGCGACTCGGGCGCCAGTCTCGCTATACCGACGGCGTGCTGGGCCGATTCGACGGCGCACATGTGCGCTACCGCTGGCGGCCCGATATATCGATCAACTTCACCGCCGGGTTCCCGGTGTATTCTCCGCGCTATGCGTTCGAGACCCGTCGCGCATTCGTCGGGGCGAGCATGGACATCGAAAACGTCGCAGACGCGTGGGACTTCAGCTTCTTTACCCATCAGCAACAGATCGACGGCATTTACGATCGACAGGCGGTCGGTTCCGAGGCCCGTTTCTTCAACGATCGCTGGAACCTGGTCGGCCTGCTCGACTACGACGCGTCATACAACGTCTTGAATTCGGCGATGTTCGTCGGCAACTGGCAGGCGACAGACCGTCTCACGCTGAGCGGACGCTACGATTTTCGCGCCTACCCATTTATCACGAGCGGCAACGCTCTGATCGGGCAACCGGTTGCGACCATGGATGAGCTGCTCGACCTGTATAGCGAACCCCAGGTTCGAGGTCTCGCCCGGGATCGAACGGCACAGGCAAGCTCCAGCTCCATCGGTTTCTCGACACCGATATCGGAGCGTTTCCAGTTGTCGGGAGATTTCGTCTATAGCGAAATCGCGAATACGGTTGCGTCAGGTGGCGTCGCTGCCACGCCCGGCACGGGACCACAGTACTTCTTCCTGATGAACGTGATCGGTTCCAGCCTGTTCGAGGCCGGCGACACGACCATTCTCAGCCTGCGCTATCGGGATACCCGCGCGGCCAACATGAGCACGGCAATCGTCGACTTGCGTTATCCCCTGACGGAGCGGCTGCGCATCAGCCCGCGCCTCGGCGTATCGCTCCGCCAGGATGCGTTCGACGACACCACACAATGGATCATTCGACCCAACCTGCGACTGATCTATCGCTGGCGAAATCGATTCCGACTCGAGCTGGAGGCCGGCGGCTTGTGGTCGCGGCGCGAACTGCCGGACGAACCGACGACGCCCGTGCTGTTCGGAGAAACCGAGGATAGCTCGGCGTACTACGTCAATGGTGGCTACTGGGTGGACTTCTGACATGCTGAAACTTGCCCGCAATGCCTTCGTCGCGCCTGCCACAGCCCTGCTGCTGACCGCCTGCGCCACGACCAGCGACCCGCTGGAATCAAACCTCGACAAGCGCAGCGGCCTGACGGTGGCGAACCTGCAGCAAGTGATCGTTCTCGCCCACCCCGTTCCGGGCCGAACCACCGCCGCCCGCGACTATGCCTACCTGGGACCGATCGAGATCAATCGCATGGGTCAGCGAGAGCACTACCTGTGGGTGGGTATGGCCAGCACGCTCGACCGGAAGTTTTTCAGCGATGGCCGGCCGACTCCGACAACGCTGCAGTTACTGCTCGATGGCAGCCCCATGACACTCCCGCTGACGGCATGGGACGACGACATGACGACCGCCCCCTATACCGTCAGCGCCCCTGTACAGGCGCAATTGCGCGCCCGCGTGTCACTCGATCAACTCGAGCACATCGCGAAAGCCGACTCGGTTGAAGTCCGTTTCGTCGCGCGACCGACCGCGTCCGACCGCTATGAACTCTGGGGCGGTGATTGGTCGGAACTGGCGACCTTCGCCGAGGCCGTGAAGACTCAACCCTGAGCAGCAGGGCATGTCGAATGAACGTCAGTTCTCAAAACGCGCAATTCCCATCGCACGGCGTTTTTGAATCGAGAACTGCGTCACATTTCCGATATTTCGATTCACCAACTTCCGGGCACTTAGCGCTCTTGACGTCGCTTATGTCAGTAAGCGCTTGTCCGGACTAACGCCAAATCTAAACTCCGGCTTAACGGATCAGTTCGACAAGAAATCCGACAGTGTTGTGGTTCGCTATCACCTGAAAGGGGCGGTGCGATGAACGAGATGGGTCTTGTCGAGTATTGCTGGTTTGAGTTGTCGACCCGGACAATTTCGGCCCGGCGCAACTGCCTCCCCGCGAAGCGCTCGAACGCAGACACCGTTATCTCGAGCTCACTCCATCTCCGCCTCCCCAGCCTGCGAACGACGGCCCGGCCGTTTCCGGCCCCATCGATTTCATCGCTCCGCATCAAACGGCCGTCGCGCCGCGCGCGGGCCGCGTCAACTATTGCCTTGTAGGGGTGTCAGGATGCTTTTACTCAAGCGAAACCAATCCAGCTCGTTCGTCGTCGTCCTTGCGCTGGTTTCTACTTTGTTTGTCTCGGTCTCCTTGGCGGGGCCCCGGGAACAGGCCAAGCGAATGCATGACCGGCTCGTCGGCATACCGCCCTCCGCTGCCGTGCTCGACTCGATGGCGGCGATGATCGCGGCCGGCAATACCATCGGCGCCGCGCAGGAAGCCATGAACAATCCCGCGTTCTACAACACGACCGTGCGCGAGCTCGCCACGCCATGGACGAATCGCGAGCAGTCCGTCTTCGCGGATCTGAACGACTCCACTGCGACCGTAATCGGCATGATTCGCGACGACGTGCCGTTCGACCAGGTGCTGCATGGAGATATCGTCTACGTCGGCTCCGCCAACGCGACCAATGTCGGGTACTCACAGACCGACAATGCGCACTACGAGGATCTACAGAGCAATCGCGTAGACCTCAGCGATCCCGCCAACCTCGTCAGCGAACGTCAGTCGAACCTGCCGGGCACAGCGATTGCAGCCGGAGAAACGGCCGGAATCATGACGACCCGCGGATTCGCGGAATCCTTCCTGGTCGCGGGTACCAATCGCGCCGCGCTGCGGTTCGCAACATTGAATTTCATGTGTATGGACATGGAAGACTTTCGCGACATTACGGCATGGCCCGATCGCATTCGGCAGGATGTCACCCGGTCACCGGGCGGCGACAGCAATATCTTTTTGAATGATTGTCTGCCATGCCATGCCGGAATGGATGGGCTCGCCGGCGGCTTCGCGTACTACGACTTCGACGAGGACACGCAACGGCTGGTGTACAGCGCCGGCGCCGTGCAACCGAAGTTCGTTCAGGATGCCGGCGCATTCCGCTTCGGCTTCGAGACAGTCGACGACACCTGGATCAACTACTGGCGCTCCGGGCCGAATTCTTTCGTAGGCTGGAACGGGCCGGGTTCCGGCACGGGTGCGAAGAGCCTGGGCATGGAACTCAGCCAGACACGTCAGTTTTCCGAATGCCAGGTGAAGCAGGTTTTCGAGAAGGTGTGCTACCGCACGCCGAATGGTCCGGCCGATATTCAGGCAGTTCAAAGCATCGCCAACGCGTTCGAAGCGAACAATCGCAGCATGAAACGCGTCTTTGCGGAGACTGCCTCGTATTGCATGGGTGAATAGTCAGTTGCCACGGGGCTTTGGCCGCAGGAATGCACGGGCCAAAGGAGGAGAACGGTTGTGAATCAGATCAAGACTGCCATGCAAAGTGACAGAACAGAACCATACCGCCAACGCGCACTGCACTTGCTTTGCATCGTGCTGCTGGCCATTGCTCTCAACGCCTGTGTCAAGTCGGAAGAAGGCTTGAGTCCCACCGCCGAGAGCGCCATCCCGCCGAGCGGGTCGACGCCGCCGGACGGGACACCCCCGCCGGACGGGACACCGCCGCCGGTCGATCCGGCCCCCCCGATTGAACCGCCGTCGGTAACGGACCAGGCCATCTTCGCGCAGACGCTGTATCCGCTGGTCAGGGATCCGGTCAACTTCTGCGTGACCTGCCATGGTGCGAATCAGATACCGGCCTTCGCCGTTGACGATGTCACCGCGGCCTACAACGTTGTGATCACCCAGCAAAAGGTCGATCTGAACAATCCGGCGCTGTCGCGCATCTACTTACGCACGGCCGAAGACCGGCACAACTGCGGCGGCGACGCCATCTGCGATCGTATCGCAGCCGATTTCCTTGCGGCGATCCAGGACTGGGCGCAGCAGGCACTCGCGAATGTTCCGCCGCCCAGCGGTGGCGCCCAGGCGGTCATGAGCGCCGCTACAACCCTGGCGGCGGGCGTCGACTCGGGTGCGGCGCGAATCGATGACAACGCCATCGCACTGTTCACGTTTACCGAGGGAGCAGGCACCGTCGCAATGGACAGCAGCGACAATGGTGCGCCGATCGCTTTGCAAATCGAGGGCATGGAATGGGTCGAGGGCGGCCTCCGCAACGTCTCCGGCAAAGCGCAGGCAAGTGCCGCCGACAGCCGCAAGCTCTTCGACATGATTGCGCCGGCAAACGAATACACCGTCGAAGCATGGGTACTTCCGGACGATACCGCACAGGATGGCCCGGCTCGCATCATCAGCTACTCGCAGGATACGCAAACCCGCAACTTCACCATGGGCCAGAACGCCATCTACTATGTCCTGCGCAACCGCAGTGCCGCCACGGGCGCGAACGGCACGCCGGAGCTGGAGGCACAGGACCCGCAGGTGGACACCACGCTGCAGCATGTGGCGATGACGTTCGACGCGGCATCCGGACGCAAGATCTATATCAACGGGCAGCTCGCGCTCGAAGAGAACACGCCGGACACGCTCGATTGGCAGGACGATCAACTCCTGGTGCTCGGCAACGAGGCGACCAATAACCGACTCTGGAAAGGCGTATTCCGCCTCGTCGCGATTCACAATAAGGCCCTGACACCCGTGGAAATCCAGCAGAACTTCGACGCGGGCGCGGGTAACTTCGTCACGCTGAGTTTCGACGTGGCAGCCGCCGTCGGCGCGCCCGCGCGTATCGAGATGCAGGTCGCACCGCTCGATGGCGCCTCCTATGTGTTTGCCAAACCGGTACTGGTCAGCGACGTCACGGGGGTCCCAGTCAAGAACATCCGCATCGCCGTGAACGACAGCGTGCCGGTCGCGGCCCAGGTATTCAGACGCATCGACACGACCGTGCTGCAATCCGGCGTGGAACTGTCGCCACAGGGCGCGGTCATTCCGGCGGAGCTGGGTCCCGACCTCGATCAGTTCCACCTGGAATTCGAAGTCCTGGGCGATCAGCTGGGACTGGCAGAGCAAATCGCGCCCGCGTCACCGCCACCACCACTGGCAGATGCGACCGAACCCGAGCTGGGTGTGCGCACCTTCTCGCAGGTCAACGACACGATGTCCATGCTCACCGGAATCGACGCCGGCCTCGGGGTCGTCAACGACCGCTACACGCAACTGCGGGACTCGCTGCCGGCGACTTCGGATCTGCTGAGTTTCGCGGCCGCCCAGCAAGTGGCGATTCAGCGACTGGCGACGACCTATTGCGGCGCGATCGTCAACAATGCCGGCCGCTGCAGCGACTTCTTCGGCGCCTGCTCGATTGCAGCGAATGCCAAAGACCAGGTGGCCGACACGCTGTTTGACCGGTTCATCGGCGACAACCTGGCCAACCAGCCGGATCGCGCGGGTGTCACGACCGAGATCGTGCGCATGATCGATGACCTCGGCTGCGTCAACGGCTGCAACGACGCGGTTGCGGAAACGGCTCTGCAAGCTTCGTGTGCCGCGGTGTTATCCAGCGGCGCCGTGACGATTAATTAACTTTCTCGAGGACTCACTTACTCGACGAACGATCCTGCGAGGATATGGTAATGACCAAGTACAGAGAGCAAATCCGCCACGCGGAAGCACGGCAGCGTCGGTTGGACGAAAAGATCACCGAGCAGTGCCGTCACAACGGGCACGGTCGGCCGCAGACGCGCAGGGACTTCCTCGGGCGCGGCCTGATCAGCGGCGTGAGCACGGTTTTCCTGCCGAGCCTCGCGACCATTTTCGCACGCGAGGTGCAGGCGCAAACGGCATGTGTCATCGACAACAGCCCGCTGCTCGGCGCCGGCAAGATTCCGTTCCTGGCATTCGACCAGGGCGGCGGCGCCAACATCGCCGGATCGAATGTCATGGTCGGCGGTGTCGGCGGCCAGGAAGACTTCCTGACCGCGGCCGGCTACGCCAAGCTGGGCCTGCCGGACGCGATCATCCCGCAGAACGTCGGCGTCGATCGCAGCTTCGGGCTCGCGATGCATCCAAACAGCGCATTGCTGCGCGGCATGCTGAGCAAGACCAGCGCCGCGACGCGCGCGAACACCAACGGTTGCGTCATTCCGGCACGTTCCGAGAATGACACCGGCAACAACCCGCACAACCCGGTCTACGGCATCGCGCGGGCCGGCGCCAACGGTGAGTTCGTCGCGACGATTGGCACGCGGAGCTCGGAATCGGGCGGCCGCTCGCGTGCTCCAGACTCGATGCTGCAGGCCGACCTGCGGCCCACGAAAGTCAGTAATCGCAACGAGGCGATCGGCCTCGGCGGCGGCGAGTCCGGCGACGACTTCCCCAACGGACGAGTGGCCGAGGCCGCGGCGATTCTCAGCAACCTCAAACTGGGCAAGATCAACGAAGGACAAGCCACCGAAGACCTCGTCCAGTGTGGTTACGACAAGACGACCGCGACTTTCAATACGCTCGTCGATCCTGCGGACCTGGATCCCGATGCGGATCCGATTCTGCAGGGCATCTTTCCGAATGGTGAATTGACCAGCGGCGACTTCCGCAAGGCCGCCGCGGCGATGAAGATCGTCGTCAACGGCTACGGTGGCGCCGGCACCATCGAATACGGCGGCCGCGACTATCACCAGGATCCGCGACCGGAAACCGACAACAAGGACTTCATCGTGGGCCAGTCGATTGGCGCCGCCCTGGAGTATGCCGCCCAGCTGGGCAAACCGTTGATGGTGTACTGCTTCAGTGATGGCGCCGTCGCGGCGGACACCGGCCGTGCGGAAGACGACGGTAACGGCACCACCAAGTTCCGCTGGCGCTCCGACAATTCGCAGACCGCGGCGAGTTTCATCCTCGCCTATAGTCCGAACGGGCAACCGGTATTGCGCAACGGCGCGGCGTCCCAACAACTCGGCTACTTCCGGCCCGACGGCAACGTGGAGACGATCTCGAGTCCGTTTGCCAACAGCGTGACGACGCTGGCTGAACTGGCGGTGTTGAACTACCTGGGATTGCATGGCCAGGAAGGCATGTTCGGCAATGTGCTGACCAACCCGGGACTGGGCACCGGCGCCGCGGTCGCGCCCTATATTGCCTTCGAGC
>JBLYYV010000329.1:0-4147 GCA_048550095.1 Gammaproteobacteria bacterium | reverse complement strand
GGCAACAATAATCAGTATTACTGCGGCGAAGTAAGCGGCAAAAACCGGCAGGTCTCGGTCAACGACGGACCGGATGCCGACGGACAGGCAAATCTCGTGCCGGGCATCGTCGATCAGCCGACGCCGGGTGTGCCATCTTTCATCGGTCCGGGGTTTCCGGGCGGAGATGATCCCTATAATCCTGCGGCGGGCGTCGCATTCTCCGGCGTCGAGCGTGACCTGACCTACATCAATCTGTCGGGTGACTGGGACATGATGGGCAGCGGCTATTCGCTGATCGGTTCCATCGCCTGGCGCAACGATGAACTCGCGACCGGTTCGGACAGCGACCACTCGTCCGTGAACCTCGCTTCGCCGTTCGGCCCGCAGGATCTTTCGCTCGTCGAATGTATCCTGTGTGCCTCGGAGATCGATGATGCCGAGGACCTGACATTTGAATTGCGACTGGAATCGCCCGTTGAAGGTCGTTTCAACTGGATGCTTGGCTTCTTCTACTACGATCAGGAAATCGACGGAAGCGACATCGTCTGGGACGTTGCCAACGGCGGCGCACCGGCGACAACCGTGACCCCGGTGCAGGATCGCGAAGGGACCGAGAATATCGCCGGCTTCGGCAGCATCGAGTACGCGTTCGTCGAACAATTCAGAATGTCACTCGAGTTGCGTTATTTCGATGAGGAAAAGTCGTTGACGGAAGGCGTTGGTCAGCCGACACCCGATTTCGACGGCACCGCCAGCTTCAGTGAATGGGCGCCGCGCCTGACGGCGAACTGGGACGTGACCGACAACGCAATGCTGTACGGCATCTACGCGAAGGGTTACAAGCCCGGCGGCCTGAACGGAACGGCCGGCGAAGGTGTCGGCGCACCGACGTACGACCAGGAAGAGGCCGATACCTTTGAACTCGGCATCAAGACAACGCTCGCCGACGGTCGGATGTACGTGAACTTCGCAGCATTCCTGAACCAGCTCGACAAGATCCAGCTGACGACGCCGCTGGCGTCCGGTGGTGGTCAGTTGACGTCGATCGTCACAAACCAGGGTGACGGCGACATCACGGGCGTCGAACTGGAGTGGGGCTGGCAGATCATGGACGACCTGAACGTCAGCATGAGTTATGCGCTGGCCGACACGGAGTTCACGAAGGGTTGTGATGAGTTCCAATGGACGTTGACCTCTGGCGGCGGCGTGCTGGACGATGCAGTCAACTGCACCGGTAACAACCCGAACGGCCAGGGTAACGGCTCCATCGTCGGCAACCAGTTCCCGCTGAGTTCGAAGAACCAGTTCAGCGCAACACTGGATTGGCGCCGGCAGATGACCGGTGAACTCGAGTTCTTTACGAACGTCGACTACACCTGGGAAGATAAGAAGCCGGTCCAGGTGCACAACGAAGCATGGGTTCCAAGTGCTTCGCTGCTGAATGGTCGCCTCGGAATCGGATCTGAACGCTGGCAGGTTTCGCTCTACGGCCGCAACCTTCTCGACGAGGATTCGCCGCAGATGGTCACGCGCTGGCTGCAGGAGCCCGCATTCTTCGGGCGCGCTCTGGCCAGCACGGCGGGAGCGGGTGCGCCCGCTGGCTCATGCCCACCAGGGTCTTGCTCGACGAGTTGGCCCCGTGCGTTCTTTGGCGATATCCGCCGCGGACGTAACTTCGGCATCGAGGCTTTAGTCCGCTTCGGCGCGAACTAGCCGCGTTTCGAAGGTCCAATCAAGCGGGGTCGAGCATAGCGCTCGGCCCCGTTTTTTTTGCGCCCGAATGCGGAACGAGACTACGTATCAGTGCGTAGTGACATGGGCGACTCGTGACGGGGTTCACGATTCTACGGCGCTTTAGCGGCCGCGGATCCCGGATTCTACGTATACTGCCTGCGAACGCCCGATGTCATGATACTCGTGGTTCCGGACTGCCGGTGCCACGGGGGCTATTTGCAATTCGAGACACCAGACCAATATGACGAAACAAGACAACACTGCGAATTCATTGCCGGCAGAAGACCACCGGGACGACGATCATCATGCGACCCTGGTCGAGCAGCGAAATGCAGAGTCCAATGCCGCGCACCTTTTCGCCGAGGTCCGTCATAACCCGGACGAGATTCGCGATCTTTTTCGGGAGGGCACGTATCCCTATAAGAACAAGATCAAGGGTGCTGCCTACGAGAAGCACAAGAAAGAACTGCAGGTCGAGTTGCTGAAGGTGCAGAACTGGGTCAAGCAGACCGGCCAGCGCATCGTCGTCATCATGGAAGGCCGCGATGCCGCCGGTAAGGGCGGCACCATCAAGCGGTTCATGGAGCACCTCAATCCTCGCGCCGCGCGCGTCGTCGCGCTCGAGAAGCCGACGGATCTGGAGCGGGGGCAGTGGTATTTTCAGCGTTACGTATCCCATCTTCCGACGCGCGGTGAAATGGTGTTCTTCGACCGGTCCTGGTACAACCGCGCCGGCGTCGAGCGCGTCATGGGTTTCTGCAACTCGCTCGAGTATCTCGAGTTCATGCGGCAGGTGCCGGATCTCGAGCGCATGCTGACGCGATCGGGGATTCGGGTATTCAAGTACTGGTTTTCCGTCACACGTGAAGAACAGCAACGTCGCTTCTCAGCCCGGTCGGGCGATCCGCTGAAGCAATGGAAGCTGAGCCCGATCGACGAGCAGTCACGCGACAAGTGGGTCGAGTACACCCAGGCGAAAGAGGCCATGTTCTTTTATACGGACACGGCCGACGCGCCGTGGACGATCATCAAATCCGACGACAAGAAGCGCGCACGGCTGAATACCATGCAGCACTTTCTGAGCAAGCTGGAGTATCCGGGCAAGGACGAGCACGTTGTGCGTGGTCCGGATCCACTGATCGTCGGTAACCCGTCCCAGGTCATCGAGAAAGACAACCACCTCTGGGATTGAGTTGGGCCCCGTATCCATACCCGATTCCGGGGCCAAGGCCCGCCAGGATTGGGCATACGATCTGCTAGACGGCGCGGCGGTGTTCTTCGCGGTGTCGCTGACGGTGGGCCAGCGTCGAAACTTCCAGCAGGCTTTCCGCCAGTGAGCCGATGATGTCGTCAATGCTGATCACGCCGCACAGCTTGCGCCCTTCGTTCATGACCGGCAATCGCCGAACGCCGGCGCGGGACATCATTTCCATGGCTTCAAGGATGTCTTCGTCCTCGTCGACCATCAAGACTTCGTCCGACATGACATCGCGCACGGTCAGGGTGTCCGGGTCTACCCGGTTCGCGACGACCTCGATCGTGATGTCCCGGTCGGTCAATATACCGATGCAGCGTTCGCGATCGTCCATGACGACGATGACGTCACCGACGTGTTGCTCTCGCATCTTCTGGGCCGCGTCATAGATCGACTCGTCGGCGGCGATCGAAATAACGTTCCTCGTGCAGATATCGCCCACTCGCATCGCCTTCTCCTGTTTTGGTACTCGGAGACCGCGCGCCATTGCGCTATCGCCATCTACACGGTCGTCCAGCCGGCGCGCCGGCGCAATTCGCGGATGTACCTACCGGAGAATTTCTTCGAGCGGCTCGCCGACCGACCCGGATGGCGGCTTGAGGCCGAACCACGCCGACAGCGTCGGTGCCACGTCCTGCGGGCCGACGGATCGGTTGACGGCCCGGCGCGCGATGCCGGGTCCGGCGAACATGATTGGCACATAGGTGTCGTAACGCCACGGGGAGCCATGGACAGCTGGCAGTGTCTCGACGCCGAGTTGCCTGACGCCGGTGTTGGAGTGCAGGAACCAGTATTGTTCCTGCACGATATGCACGTTGCCGGAGCGCTGCGGATGGAAGTTTCGGTAAATCATTTCGCGCAAAGGCATATCCGGTATCAGGCCGGTCATCATGTCCGAGCTCGGCACGGCCAGGGCGATCCCGGGGATCTTCATCATCTGGCCGGCGACGAAGCGCTCGACTTCCGCGACATCGACGCCGAGCTCGTCGATCGCTGCGAGATCCAGGTATAGATACGGATGCTGATGGGCGGCGATCAGGTCATCGCGACCGAAGCGCGCTTTGAGCGAGTCGGCCAGCGGTCCGCCGTCGCTGAAGCTGCCGAGCGGGAAGCGATCGGCCGCGATACCGAATTCGGCGGCATGCTCCGGCACTTCGGGTCCGCCGTGGTCCGCTG
>JBLYYV010000328.1:0-16521 GCA_048550095.1 Gammaproteobacteria bacterium | reverse complement strand
CGGTATACGGCCGACCGGAAGCCGCGATCCGACGACGCCTACACGCCCGGCGGCGCTGGTGGCAGCCGTCCCGATCGTTGCTCCCTGGTCTACGCGCAGCGTTGCAAGGAGGCGTTCCCCGACGTGCCGGTCGTGCTCGGCGGTATCGAGGCTTCCCTGCGCCGGATCGCGCACTACGACTATTGGCAGGACAAGGTCCGTCGCTCGATTCTGCTGGATGCGACCGCCGACCTGCTGCTTTACGGCAATGCGGAACGCGCAATCGTCGAGGTCGCGCAGCGCCTGGCGCGCGGTGACGATATCGCATCGATCACCGATATTCGGGGCACGGCCTTCGTTCGTCGCGATGAGCCGGAAGGCTGGACGGAGATCGATTCGACCCGTATCGACCGACCCGGACGGGTCGATGCCGTCGTCAATCCCTACCTGAACCGGCGCAGCATTCCCGCCGAAGAGCTGCAGCGGCGCAACGATCCGTTGGGTGGCGTCGAGTTCAATGACGAGGGCCGGCCCCACAGGAAGGTGCGCGAGCGTCTCGACCGATCGCGCAGCGTGATTCGCCTGCCGTCGTTCGAAAAAGTTCGCAGCGATGCGGCGTTATATGCGCACGCAAGCCGCGTGTTGCACCTCGAAACGAATCCCGGCAATGCGCGGGCGCTCGTGCAGCAGCATGCAGAGGTCGACCTGTGGCTGAATCCGCCGCCGATCCCGCTGACGACCGCCGAGATGGACTACGTCTTCGGCATGCCATTCGCGCGCGTACCGCATCCCGAATACGGCGATCAGCGCATCCCGGCATACGAGATGATTCGTTTCTCGGTCAACATCATGCGGGGGTGCTTCGGCGGCTGCACATTTTGCTCGATCACGGAACACGAGGGCCGCATCATCCAGAATCGTTCCGAGGCGTCCATCCTTGCCGAGATCGAGGATATCCGCGACAAGGTACCGGGGTTCACGGGCGTCGTGTCGGATCTCGGCGGACCCACCGCAAATATGTATCGCATTGCGTGCAAGAGTCGCGAGATCGAAGCCGCATGCCGCAAGCCGAGCTGCATCCATCCGGGCATCTGCCCGAACCTGAACACCGATCATTCGGCGCTGACCCAACTGTATCGGGACGCGCGGTCGCTGCCCGGGATCAAGAAGGTCCTGATCGCGTCGGGGCTCCGCTATGACCTGGCCGTCGAGGACCCGGAGTACGTGCGCGAGCTGGTCACGCATCACGTCGGTGGTTACCTGAAGATTGCGCCGGAGCACACGGAAGAGGGCCCACTGAACAGGATGATGAAGCCCGGCATCGGCACGTACGACAAATTCGCCCGGATGTTCGAGAAGATCTCCAAAGAAGCCGGCAAGGAGCAATACCTGATTCCGTATTTCATCGCCGCGCATCCGGGAACGACCGACGAGGATATGCTGAACCTGGCGCTATGGCTCAAACGCAAGGGTTTTCGGGCGGACCAGGTGCAGGGGTTCTATCCATCGCCAATGGCGACCGCGACCGCGATGTATCACTCGGGCAAGAACCCGCTGCGCAAGGTTACCTATAAGAGCGATGGCGTCGATGTCGTCAAGGACCCGGAGCAGCGACGCCTTCACAAGGCCTTTCTGCGCTATCACGACCCGCAGAACTGGCCGTTGCTTCGCGATGCACTGCGCAGTATGGGGCGCGCCGAACTGATCGGTGACGGGCCGCAGCAGTTGATCCCGCGCGATCAGCCGGACGGGCGCGGAGACTATGAGGCGCCGCGCAGAAAGAATACCGCCGTCGCTCACCGGCGCCGGACACGCCGTGGCAGCATCGAAACGCAGCACACGGGTTTACCGCCGCGTGATGACGGCAGCCACAAGCCGCGGAAAAAGCCGCGGCGGCCGGCGCGCTAAGCGCCAGGCTCGGCGCTAGTGGCGCGGAAAGTCGTCAGCCGGTCGGTCAGCCAGTCGCGACTCGGCACGGATGCGCCATCGCACTCGATCGAATAGGGTTTGCCGGTCCAGGAACTCTCACTGGCAAGATACTTGATAAATGATTCGGCCGTCTTGATGCGCCGCGAGCCGGCGCGTCGGTACTTCATCGCCAGGTGATCCCTGGCTTCGTCGGCGCTATGTTCCTTGCCGTTGCGGTTGAACGTGCAGCTGCTATCGCCGACCGCGTCGAGCAGGTACTGAATTTCGATATCCGGCGTGGTGGCGAGTGCCGGCAGTGCGGTCATCGCGGCGAACAGCAGAAAAATGCGCATTGTTTTCATGGTTACATGCTCAGCGTAACGGACATGGGGTTGTGGTCGGATGTGTCGACGACCTCGGTCGACGTCTCGACCGCATTCAGGCCGCGGACGAATACGTGATCGACGACATTCCCGAATGGCGCGATGCGGTTGTCGATATCAAACGACAATTGGCTCAGGCTGAGTCGCTCCGTCAGCGCGAGGAGTACATCCAGTCGCCGCTTGCGCCAGGTATTGAAGTCACCGGCCAGGATGACGGGTCCTGAATGATCCGCGAGTACGGACTCGATCTTGCGAATCTGTCGCTCGAAGTCTGCGACACCCATCGTGAAGTTGACCGCATGGACGTTTATGACCGCCAGCGTATCGTTGGTGTAGGCGAGTCCGAATTCCGTGATGCTGATCGCCTTGGGCGACCGTAACCAGGGCTCCTGGTCCGTGAGGTAGCAGTGGGTCAGCGGGGTCGTGTTGCTCAGCGTCATCACGCCTGTCGACGCGGATGTTGTCTTGTACCCCGGGGCGAACGACCAGAACCGGGCGCGGTCGAGCGCGTCGATCGGTTGTTGTTCCAGGCGCGCCTCCTGGATCAGCACGAGGTCCTTGTTGCCTGCCATGCGCTGCAGATCGCTCAGCGATTCGGGATGCGCGCCTTTCTTCATGTTCCAGACGAACAGTTCGATGCGGCTGGGGTCGAGCGCCGGCGCGTCTTCCGCGTCGGGCAGCGCGATCGCGGCCTGGCAGGAGTCCGCCCCCTGCATGGCGGGCAGGTCATGATTGGCCAGCTGCTGGGCAGCGGAATCCCGCTGCATGGGCATGGTCGAGCACCCGAACAGGAATACGGCCGCGACGGCCGGTAGCAACTTCTTATGGATCTGGCGTCCGGTCATAATGCCATCAGAGCCTTGTCGGCAACGTCGCGATTCGGGGAATAGTCTTCAAACATTGGCCGATTCTAGCGCCGGGCGTTCGGCGGTGCTGGTCAAAAAGTCTCAATTGCCGGTCGCTGCGGGTCTCGGCAATGGGATTACGTCGTACCAAAACTGGCACGGCCACGTGCGGGCGTGATCCGATCAACCGTGCTTTGCGAATAAGTGTAAGACACGACGAAGGGAATGCCGCACTGGAGGCATAATGGGAAGATCGCCGCCGGCTTTGTCCGCGGCGCAATCGGGACGAGAATGACAGCAACGACTATCGACAATGGCGCCGCCACGCCAAAATCGCACCAAACCGTGATTCCGTATCGTGGCTGGTGGGGCCTGGCGGGCTGCGGTGCGTTGATGGCCGTGGTCCTGGCGTTCGGCACGACCAGCGACGGTTCTCTGTTCGGCCCTGATCTGGGTAACTTCTGGTACTACTGGCAGCTGCAGGACGCCACCGTCTGGACCCGCTTGTCGGCCTGGGTTCCATACGTCGCCCACACGCTGTCAATCTGGTACCTCGTCGCGAATGCGCGACGGTCCAGGCCGCGTTATATCTTCGGGCTGCATTCCTTCAACGTCTGGGCGCTCGGCCTGAACGCCTTCTTCATTCTATTGCACGTCGCACAGACCCGCTTTTTTTATGACGGCCTTGCGCAGGACGTTCATGAGGCGACGTCGATGGGGTCGGTCGTTTTGATGCTGTTCCTGATTCTGCTCATGGAGAACGGCCGCCGCGGTCTGTTCTTCGGCAAAAAGGTCAAAGCGTTGACCGGTGTCGGCGACACCGTGCGTCGCTATCATGGTTACTACATCTCTTGGGCGATCATCTATACGTTCTGGTATCACCCGGTCGAACTGACGATCGGGCACATTGCCGGCTTCGCCTACATGATGCTGCTGCTGCTACAGAGCAGCCTGTTCTTCACGCGTTACCACACGAATCGCTGGTGGACGATGTTCCTCGAAACGCTGTTCGTCATTCATGGCGCTATCGTTGCTTATTTCATCGTGCAGCAGGGTCAAACGGGACCCTGGGCGATGTTCCTGTTCGGCGGTATCGCGGTTTTCCTGATCACGCAGCTGTATGGCCTCGGCCTCAGCCGCAGGGGCAAACTGGCCGTTGCCACTCCGTTGATCGCGCTGATGGTCGTGTTCTATGCCTTCAATCCAGAGCATATTCTCGGCATCCCGCGGGTGCCGGCAATCATGTATATCGGCACGTTCCTGATGGCCATCATCGTCTGGCTACTGATCCGTTTCGGGCGGCTTCTGCAGCCGTCTGAGCCGAATCCGCGGAGCGCCTGACAGGGGCGCGCGTGCCTCGCGCGCCGATTTGACCCCGCAGCCCATGGGGCGCCACGAAACCGACCGGTTTCGGGACACTTGACAGAATATTTGGCACCACGTCACAAAAACGACGCGGCGCCTTGTATGACAAGTGTGCATCGTGGATATTCGACGGGCTGATCAATGGTAAACCCGGTGAAAGCCGGGGACACAAAGCCACCGGTCTACGGGATTTTTTCCTAGGACAGCGGGGTTGCCGGCAAGTCGTCGCGAAAGCTCATCCGCGACGCATGGCAAACGTTGCATGACCGGTTGGCAAGTCGAATGTCAATCGGAGGCACAGGCATGCAGCGCAACGCGGGAAGTACGACCGGCCGTTATCGCCAACTCACTCGTCGCAAGGCGATCACCGTTCGACCGAAATCGATCGAACACATCGTCACGGTGCTGGGGGACCGGAAGCAGTTTCGTTCTCCGGTTCGCGCGGTTGGCGCGAACAGCGCCAATACCCGGTGTACCGCTGTCCAGGAAGGCACGGTCATGGACATGACCGGCATGAATCGAATCCTGCAAATCCGCGCGCGGACGGTCAAGGTTCAGGCCGGCATGCGACTGCGTGACCTGGCGCGCAAGCTCGATGAGCACGGCATGGAACTGGTCGGCAGCTACGAATACCCCGATCGGACGGTCGGCGGCGTCGTCAGCAGCGGGTCGCTGACTGCCGGCATACCCGATGACGGCTCGCACCTCGCATCGACGGTGGTCGCGCTGACGCTCGTCACGCCGGACGGCCGAGTTATCGATTTCGACGAATCCACACCCGAGATGCTGATCGTCGCTCGCCAGAGCTATGGTTTGCTCGGGATCATTGCAACCGTGACGCTGCGAATTCGCAAGTCTCGCGCGTACTCCATTCGTAATCGCAAGATCGGCTTTGCTGAGCTGTCGACGATCGCGCCGGCCCTCGCGCGCACGAATGATGGCGTGAAGCTGTTCATGCTGCCATTCCGTGATCGAATCTTCATCGAGGTGCGTCAGGCTGGCGACAGCGATCAGAAGACGCGCTCGTTTGGCTGGAAAATGCGTGAATGGGTCATCAATAAGATCGTTCCGGACGTCGTTCATTCCGTCGGCAAGATTGTCCCCGTCGGCAGGATCCGCGATCCGCTCATCGACGGATTCAGCACCGCGTCGCAGATGCTCGTCAATACGAAATTCGTCGACGCCGGCAGTAACGCGATGGAGCAGACCGGTCAGTTCCGGAAGGTCGGCGCCGAAAGCCGGATCAAATCGTGCGCCTGGCTGTATCCGGCGGAAAAGTTCGGTGCGGCGATTTATTCATATCGCGAGTTCGCGCGGCGGCATTACAAGCTGACGGGTTATCGGTGCGATTTGCCGGCCGTCGGTTACCGCATTGCCAAGGATCGAACTTCGCTGCTGTCCCCGAGTTACGATGGACCGATGTTCGCACTGAGCCTGCGCTCGACCAACGTCGAAGGCTGGGAAGATTTCCTGATGGACTTCGCCAAGATTTCCTCATGTTTCGGCGGCGTGCCGCTCTTTAACCAGACGCAGTCCTTCTCGACAGAACAGGTACAGCAGGCCTATGGCAGGCGTCTGCAGCGCTTTCGCGCCATGCGCGCCAAACTCGATCCCCAGAATCGCCTGCTGAATCAGTTCTTCGCCGAGCACATCGGCTAACGCACGGGCGGCCATTGCCGCCTGCTATCGCCGCCGTCTTCCAAGCGCGCCGGGCGAGCGGCAGCGGTCCGCCGTGGTCCGGGCGGACCCGATCGCTATTCTTGCTATACAATGCTGCGTCGACAAAACGAACGCGGTGCGCGGCATCGCGGATAACCAGAAGTCGTCTTAAAGAACCCGAGGGCGCGCAATATGAGCGTTTCTATCAAGGCCTTACTCGGCCTGATCGTGCTGGTTTCGATCCTGCCGATGACGGCCTCTGCCGCCGGCGATCCGGTCCGTGGCAAGCAGCTGGCCGTGCAGTGTTTCGCGTGTCACGGCGTCGACGGCAATAGCCCGTCACCCGTCAACCCCAGGATCGGCGGGCAGCATGAGGAATATCTGTTGCTGGCGCTGAAGGCCTACGTCGACGGCAAGCGGCCGAATTCCCTGATGAGCGGTGCCGTGCTCGACAAGAGCGAGCAGGACCTGATGGACATGGCAGCCTATTTCGCGAGCCAGTCGCCGGCCGCCGCCGCGCCGGGTGACAAGGCCGGCTCCGCGAAGGCCGGTCCCGCCAGCGGTGGCCCGCCCGCGCGCCCGGCTCCGGTCGGTTTCGATCGCGGCGAGCGCGATGCGGAGTTCACGAGCATGCTGGCGCGTGCCATGGCGCTCGACGAACCCGCATCCCTGAAGGACTCGCTGAACGACAAGATCTGTGCTTTCCCGAATCGCGGTTCTGGCGACACGGACGGTGATGGCCTCGCGGATCGCTACGATGCCGCGCCCGAGGACCTCGACGAGTTCGTTGTTGACGCGAACGACGACGGGCGTTTTGAGATCTGCAATATTTACCAGTTACAGGCGATCGTGACGCTGGGAACTGCGGACGGGTCGAGCACGGGCCTATCGATCGAAGCGCGTCGCGAGCGGTCCTACCAGTTGGCGAACGACCTCGACGCGGCCGGCGTCGCGTTCGAACCGATCGGGAATTGCGGGCCGACCGGCAACTGCATGCGCGCACTCGGACAGTTCGGTTTCTCCGGGGTATTCGACGGTCGGGGTTATACGATCAGCAATTTGACGATCGACGCGCCGGAGCGGGGCGGCGTCGGTCTGTTTGGCGTGCTCGCGGAGTCTGGCGTGGTCATGAACCTGCGTCTCGAGAATGCGTCGGTCAGCGGGCGCGCCGGCGTCGGCAGCATCGTCGGATCCAACTTCGGCACGGTCTATCGCTGCGCGGCGGAAGGCAGCGTCGACGGGGCCATGGCGATCGGTGGCCTCGTCGGTGGCAGCGGCGGACTGGTCTATGACAGCGGGTTTTCGGGTCGTGTGACGGCGAAGCAGGCGGTGGGCGGCCTTGTCGGCGACATGACGGGCGGCGTTTATCGAGGGCGCGCCGAAGGCGAGATATCGGGGTCGCGTGGCGTCGGCGGTCTCGTGGGGCTCAATACGTTCGGCAGCATCCGCGACAGCTGGTCGTCCATGGTCGTGTCCGGCAGCAATGATATCGGCGGTCTCGTCGGCGTGAATACGGATGCGAAGGTTCGCAACAGCTACGCCACGGGCAACGTCAACGGCGACTCGAACAACATCGGCGGTCTCGTCGGCTTCAATTCGCAGAGCACCGTGCGCAACAGCTATGCGATCGGCAACGTGACCGGCACTGATGCCGTTGGCGGCCTGGTAGGACGCAATAATGGTTACGTCGGCAACAGCTTCGCAACCGGTGACGTTGCGGGTGATGGCCAGGTCAGCCAGGTCATCGGCTTCCTCGTCGAGGGCGACGTCGTCGCTACTTTTGCCGCGGGCAGCGGCGCCGCAATGGATATTTCGACGCAGACCGGCGAGTCGACCGGCTGGGCGCCCGACGCGCTTCCGGCGACTATGCCACTGACTTATTTCTGCGACCTGAACGGCAACGGATTCGTCGATCCGGACGAGTATTCAGCGGGCAATTACGTTTGGGAGTTCGGCGGCGACCTGGATGTCCCGGCGATTCGTTGCGCTGCTGGCGGCCTCGCGGCCCAGCGTTGAGCGGAGAGTTTTTTAATGAGTGTGTTTAAGAGTATGAGCGCGGTGAAGTCTGCGTTCCTGGCTGCGGCCTGCCTGTCAGGTTTGACCGTGTCGGCCGCCGACGAAGAGCGCATTTCGACGTCGCAGGCGTTCGCACCAGGCGATGTCTGGGTTGCAGCGACGGTGATGGACGTGCCCGACGACGACCATGCCGGCACGGGTCGTCTGATGCAGTTCGATGCCGACCTGAATCCGAAGGGCGTGTTGTGGATCGACGGCACGACGCACAAGATCGGCGGCCTGGCCTTTGCGCCTGACGGCACCCTGTGGGCTTCGGCGCCCATCTCCTGGCAGGTCGTAGAAATAGGCACGGACGGCAAGCAGATACCGATGCGCTCCTTCGCCGATCGCGCGTTCAGCTCGGTCACGTTCGCGCCGGACGGCACACTGTATTTCGGCGAGCACCTGGTCGGCGCGAACCGTTCCATTCCAATGGCGACGACCCGGTTCACCTATATTCCGGGCGAAGAGGTCATTGGCCATGGCAATATTCATCACTACACCGCTGACGGGCAGCCGATTCATGAATACGAAGTCGACACGCATGGCGGCGTTGTCGGTATTCACGGTGCGACGAGCACGGTTCTGACCGACGGCGGCAAGCGAATGGTCTACATCTCCGAGACCGGCGACCGCGTCATGCAATATGACCTGGCCAATGAGAAGCAGTTGCCGGATCTCGCGAATTTCAGTGACATGGAAGATGCGCCGCCGATGGTGCTGGTCATGTCGCAGATGCCGGACGGGCAACTCGTGATCGGCACCGGGCGAAGCGTTGTGTTCCTGGATCAGCATAGTGGCGAGATCACGAACGAGATCGAATTCGACACGCCTGGCTGGGCGGCCGTTGCCCCGTCGACGGACGCGGGTTACCTGTTGCTCGGCAATTTCTTCAGTGGCGAGTTCGTCAAGGTGCGCGTCGCAGATGGGGAGGTCGTCGCGAAAGGCTCCATAGGCCAGAATAATTCGCTCTCCGGCATCGCGCAGTATCCGGGCAAGTAAAGTCTTAGGAATACCGAGGAAATCCATATGCGTTTGTTTCTGAAAATCATCGGTGGGCTCTTGTTGATCATCGTTCTGGTCATCGGCGGCCTCGCGTTGTCGCTGCGGGCCAATCAACCCGACTCGACGTTCGACGTGCAGGCGAACGCGGCGGGCGATGGGTCATCGATCCTGATATTCGGCGCGACCCGCAATACCGGCCTGATGGTGGCGGAGCTACTCGAGGCGCGCGGCGACAACGTGACGGCTTTTGTCCGGGCGACGTCAAGCCGTGCAGAACTCGAGAAACTCGACGTCGAATATGCCGTGGGCGATGCTCTGGATCTCGACAGTATCCGCGCGGCGATGGCGGGCGGTAGCTATGACGCGGTGTTGACGACGATCGGTTGTTTCTCATGCGATCCGTCCCCCGACTACCTGGGGAATGCGAACATTTTCCGCGCCGCGTCCGAGGCCGGTATTCGGCGGGTCATACTGGTCACGACCATCGGGCCGGGCGAGAGCTTCGATGCGTTGCCGGGCCTGTCGGCGAATTTTCTGAAGGATATGATCCCGTTGAAGGAACAGGCGGAGGATGCGCTGCGCGCGAGCGGTCTCGATTTCACGATCGTTAGGCCGGGTGGCCTGAGATCGGGTACGCGCACCGGTAACGGCATATTGTCGGAAGATCCCGCGGCATTCGGCTACATATTCCGCGAGGATCTGGCCGAGTTGCTGGTCGGCGTTCTGGACGATGACCGCTCGATCGGCAAGACGCTTGCCGCGATCGATTCCGGCCGCAGTTTTCCATGGTCGAACGAATGATGTCCGGCCGTTGTCTCAAGGATCATGACGACGAGCGCGACCAACTCGACTCGTGAGGTTGAGCCGGCACTCCGTGCCAGCAACCTGACGAAGGTTTATCATACCGGCGAGGTCGACGTGCACGCGCTGCGGGGCGTGAGCATGGATCTGTATCCGGCGGACCTCGTCGCGTTGCTCGGGCCCTCGGGCAGCGGTAAATCCACGTTGCTCAATATTCTCGGCGGCCTCGACCATGCATCCGACGGGCAGGTCTGGTTCCGCGGCGATGAACTGACGAAACTGGACGATCGCGGCCTGACGCAATACCGGCGAGCGCATGTCGGCTTCGTGTTTCAGTTCTACAACCTGATTCCGAGCCTGACTGCGACCGAGAACGTCGCACTGGTGACAGAGATCGCGCCAAGCCCGATGCGGCCGGAAGAAGCGCTGCAAATCGTCGGCCTCGGCGATCGGCTGAATCACTTCCCGGCGCAGTTGTCCGGCGGCGAACAGCAGCGTGTCGCCATCGCCAGGGCGATCGCCAAGCAGCCGGAACTGCTGTTGTGCGACGAGCCGACGGGCGCGCTCGATAGCCAGACCGGCGTGCTGGTACTCGAGGCGATCGAGCGCATTCACGCAGAACTCGGCACGACAACTGTGCTGATTACGCACAACGCCGTGATTGCCGACATGACCGACCGGGTCATGATTATGGGCGACGGGCACATCGTCGAAGAGCGCTCGAATCCGCATAAGAAACGCGCGGCGGAACTGCACTGGTGATCGCGTGACACCGCTCAATATGAAACTCGTCCGTGATCTGTGGCGCCTGCGTGGCCAGGTCGTAGCGGTCGCGATGGTCATCGCATCCGGCGTCGCCGTTCTGAGTATGTCCCTGAGCACGATTGAGGCTCTGGACGAAACCGCGCGCGCATACTACGAGCGGTATCGATTCGCTCATGTGTTCGCCAATGTGCGCCGCGCGCCCGAGCACCTGGCGGAGCGAGTGCGCCTGTTTCCGGGTGTCCAGTCGATCAGCACGCGCGTCATCGAAATGGCGGTGCTGGATATAGAAGGTTTCCAGGAGCCCGTGATCGGCCAGCTCGTATCAGTCCCGGAACGCGGGGAGCCAGCGCTCAACAAGCTCGCGTTGCGGATGGGGCGCATGCCGCGACCGGGGCGGCCGGATGAGGCTGTATTGTCGGAACCGTTCGCCGAAGCGCATGGCCTGTTTCCCGGTACGACGTTCAAGGCCATCCTGAACGGTCACTGGCGAGAACTGCAGGTCGTCGGCGTCGCGCTGTCGCCAGAGTTCGTCTATACGATCGGCCCCGGTGCGCTGATGCCGGACGACCAGCGTTTCGGCGTTATCTGGATGGGGCATGAGGCCTTGCAGGCGGCATTCGACCTGGATGGCGCATTCAACGATATTTCGATCGGCCTGTTACGCGGCACGGATCCCGACGACGTTATTCAGCGGTTGGACAAGCTGCTCGAGGACTACGGAGGTATCGGCGCGTATGCGCGCAAGGATCAGATATCGAACTGGTTCCTGATGAACGAGATCAAGCAGCTCGGCACGATGTCGACAATCCTGCCGGTGCTGTTCCTGATCATCGCGGCGTTCCTGACCAATATGGTGCTCGCGCGGTTGATAACGGTCGAGCGGAGCGAGATCGGGCTGCTGAAAGCATTTGGCTATCGTGGCCGCGACATCGGCTGGCACTACGTCAAGCTCACGGTCGCGATTGCGATGCTCGGTATCGTTATAGGCTGTATCGCCGGTTACTGGTTCGGCTTGTCTATCACGCGCGTCTACGCCGAGTTCTACAAGTTTCCGTTCCTGCTGTTCAGGCCCGGTGCGGGCTCGTTCGTACTCGCGTCGGTGTCGAGCCTGCTGGCGGCGCTCGCGGGCACAATCGGCGCGGTGCGCAGCGTCGCGAAACTGCCGCCTGGCGAAGCGATGCGGCCGCCCGCACCGCCGATGTTCCGTCGTAGCGGGCTGAGCAACATGCCGTTGATAAGATCCCTCGACCAGCCGTCGCGGATCCTGATGCGGCAGATCGCTCGCTACCCACTGCGTTCGTTCGTGACGGCCGCCGGCGTCGGCATGGCGGTCGGCGTGCTGATTATCTCGATCCAGTGGCTCGATTCGATCGACCGGATGGTCGACGTGTATTTCAAGCAGGCCCAGCGCAATGACGTGACCGTCGGCTTCTCCGATGCGCGGCCGGCGGCGGCACTGCGCGGTCTCGCGGAGTTGCCCGGCGTCATCACGACCGAGGGCATGCGCACGGTCGCAACGCGCATGTACTTTGGCGATCGAGAGGAGCGCAAACTGTTGCAGGGGGTGCCGCGCAGCCAGCAACTGCATCTCGTCTATGACTCGGAAGGTCGCGTCGTCGATCTGCCGCCGGACGGGCTCGTGATCTCGACGATCCTCGGTGAGCTACTCGGCGCCGGCGTCGGCGACGTCATCCGGATCGAGGTCCTGGAAGGACGCCGACCGGTTCGCGAGGTGCCGGTCGTCGGGATGTTCGAGACTTATATCGGCGCACCGGCCTACATGAATATCGAGGCCGTCAACCGGTTGATGCTCGAGGCGCCGATGGTGACGAGCGTGCATCTGCGCACCGACTATGCGGCGCGCCCCGAGTTGTTCGAGGAATTGAAGCAGATTCCGATCGTCAGTTCGCTGAATATCAAGGAGGCGGCGATTCAGACGTTTCACGACACGATGGCCGAATCCCTGTTGATCTTCATTTCGTTCTTCGTGGTGTTCGCGTGCACGCTGGCGATAGGCGTGACGTACAATGCCGGGAGAATTACGTTATCCGAGCGCGGGCGTGAGCTCGCTACGCTGCGTGTACTCGGGTTCACGCGTCCAGAAATATCCTACATTCTGCTCGGCGAGATCGGTGTGCTGACGCTCTTTGCGATGCCGATGGGGTGCGCGATCGGCTGGGGGCTGACGCTGTTTATCTCGGGCGCGTTCAAGACCGAGTTGTATCGCGTACCGTTCTGGATCCTGCCGGATACGTACGGCATCTCGATGCTGATCGTGCTGGTCGCGACCGCCGCGTCCGCCTGGATCGTCCGGCGACGCATACAAAATCTTGACCTGATCGCCGTTTTGAAGACACGGGAGTAAGCAATGCCATCGGCCCAGACAAGACGCCTGCTGTTCTGGTTGCCCGCGCTTGTGGGCGGCGCCATCGTTCTGGCCTTGTTGTTTCGGCCGGTGCCCGTGCCGGTGGATTTCACCCAGGTCCAGCGAGGCTCGATCGAGGTCTCGGTCAGCGATGAGGGCAAGACGCGAGTCAAGGATGTGTTCGTCGTATCCGCGCCGGTTCCCGGCCTGATGCGCCGCATCGAACTCGAGGCGGGCGATCCGGTAACCGCTGGTGAGACCGTCGTCGCGCAAATCGAACCCAGCGACCCGTCGTTCCTGGACGTGCGGACGCAGGCCGAGGCGCGCGCGGCCATTCGTGCCGCCGAAGCCGCCCAGAGTCTGCAGGCGGCCTCGGTCCGGCGCACCGAGGCTGAACTCGATTTCGCGGAGGCGGAGTATCGTCGCTTCCAGGGCCTGGCGGAGCGAGACACCGTGTCCGAGAACGATCTCGATTCTGCGCGCCGGCGGGCGAGAACCGCTGCCGCAACACTCGACGAGGCGCGTGCGAGCCTGAACGCGCGTACGGCCGAACTCGAACAAGCGCGCGCCAGGATGATGAATCCCAACTCGACGCGCGCGGCGCGCGGCGAGACCTGCGAATGCGTCAACGCATATTCGCCGGTCAGCGGCGCCGTATTGCAGGTGCTGAAAGAGAGTGAGGGCGTCGTGGCATCCGGCACGCCGCTCGTCGAGGTCGGCGACCCGCGTCGCCTCGAGATCGTCGTCGACCTGCTGTCGACCGATGCGGTCCGCGTCGAAGCGGGGCAGCGCGCGCTGATCGAGGCCTGGGGTGGAGAGGTTCCGCTCGAGGGTGTCGTAACGCGCGTCGAGCCGTTCGGATTCACGAAGATCTCCGCGCTCGGCATCGAGGAGCAGCGCGTCAACGTGCGGATCGATCTCGCCGGCCCGCCGGCAGAATGGCAGCGGCTCGGGCACGGCTATCGCGTCGAGCCGCGCATCATCCTCGCGGAATCGAGTGATGTGCTGAAAGTGCCGCGTTCGGCGCTGTTTCGCGACGGCGAGCGCTGGGCGGTGTTCGTCGACGCTGGCGGCGCGGCGAAAATCGAGCACGTCGAACTCGGCCTCGAGAACGACCTGGAGGCCGAGGTTGTCGCCGGTCTCGAATCGGGCGAGCGCGTGGTCGTTCAGCCCAGCGATCGTGTGACCGAAGGCGCCAGGTTGGAGGATCGCGGACAGTGATGAAGTTCGAGGGCCTGCCACGCGGTGTCTGGGCGCTGGGATTCGTTAGTCTGTTCATGGACATCTCGTCGGAGATGGTCCACAGCCTGCTGCCGGTTTTCTTCGTCTCAGTCGTCGGCCTCAGTTACACGGCCGTGGGGTTGATCGAAGGCATCGCTCAGGCGATTGCGTTGATCACGAAGATGTTTTCCGGTGCGTTGAGCGACGTGCTGCGTCGACGGAAGCTGCTGGCGGTGATCGGTTATGGCCTCGCGGCGGTTACCAAGCCCGTTTTTGCGCTCGCCTCGACCGCGACGCTAGTCGTGTCGGCGCGTTTCGCCGACCGGCTTGGCAAAGGTATCCGCGGTGCGCCACGCGATGCACTCATCGCGGACATCACGCCCGAAGCGGTCCGCGGTGCCAGTTACGGTCTGCGCCAGTCGCTGGATTCCATCGGTGCTTTCGTCGGCCCGTTGATCGCGATCGGCCTGATGGCGCTGTTGGCGAACGACATTCGCGGCGTCTTCTGGTTCGCCCTGATACCCGCTGCGATCTCGGTTTTGATCCTGATCTTCTTCGTGCATGAGCCAAAGCGGGATGACCCGGACGGCAAGATGAAGTCACCGCTTCGCGTGAGCGAAGTCAGGCAGCTCGGCGGCGCGTACTGGATTACCGTAGCGATCAGTGCGGTACTGATGCTGGCCGGATTCAGTGAAGCGTTTCTGGTGCTGCGCGCACAGGACCTGGGTCTGTCACTTGCGCTGATCCCGCTCGTCTTTATCGTTATGAATGTGGTGTATGCGGCAGCGGCCTATCCCGCTGGGGTTCTATCGGACCGATTCGGTCGACCGGGCCTGATCGTCGCGGGTTTCGTCGTCATTATCGTCGCGGATATCGTGTTGGCGCTGGCTAGCGGAGTCTTGGTCCTCATGCTGGGCGTCATGTTGTGGGGTCTGTACCTTGGCCTGACGCAAGGCGTGCTCTCGGCGATGGTCGCAGACAGCGCACCCGAGCGACTCCGGGGTACCGCATTCGGGATGTTCAATTTCGTCAGCGGAATCGCCCTGTTGCTTGCGAGCGCTATCGCGGGGTGGTTATGGGATCAGTACGGGGCACCGGCGCCGTTCATCGCAAGCGCCGCATTTGCTAGTCTGTCGCTGTTGGGTTGGGCGATCCGTCGCGTCGTTTCGTCAACGAATGGATCCGCTCGGCAAGCCTGAGGTTCGCTGAGGTAAATATGTTTTCGATCGCATACCTGCTGATTGGAGTCGTCGATCTCGCCGTATTGGTCTGGGCGTTGCGTCTCTGTTTCCGCTACCGCACCAACGGTGTCATCTTCGCATCATTCCCGCTGTTCCTCGTCTGGTTCGACAACGTCACCATTGGTCTCGGCAGCACCATCGGTGAGGGAAGCCTGGTGGAGAGCATGAACGCCTTTCGGTTCATCGCGCATTTCATATCGCTGCCCATGTCTTTCATCGCGATCGGCGCGATGGCGCGCGAAGCGGGCTTTGCGTGGGCGCGGCCGAAGTGGGTCATGGGTGCATTTTGCCTGGTAACCACGTACTTCATCTTGCATGACCTGTGGCAATTTTCCCAAGCGACCATGTATCCGGCCTGTTTCGCAGATACGCTTCGATATACGACCAATATCACGGAGTTCACCGCGTGCTCGCCTGACGCCGACATCGGCGCCGGCAAGCTGATCAGCCCTTTGCCGGCGATCGTACTCACCATGACGGTCATCGCATTCGGTATCTATCTCTGGCGCGCGATCGGCTGGAAGTGGCTGGCGATTCTGTCGATCGCGACCTTGCCACTCTTCGCGGTTCCGCCAGGACCGACCGGCGGAATCGTGGCGAATATCGGGGAGCCGATTTTCGTGGCGGCAATCGTAATGACCGCAGCGCATATCGCGAGGCGCAGGGAAAAGCTTTCTGGTTAGTTTCCGAAGTACGCTTCTTCGCGCAGGATCTTGATCAGGGTGCCGGTTTCCAGAATATCGGCCAATTCTCGGCCGTTGATCGCCGCGGTCAGGGTCGGAGGCATCGAGTTCTCGGTTCGCGCGGACAATTCGGTAATCGTCTCGCCTTCTTCCGCGGCCGCGATGCGGATGCGCTGCGCGACGATTGACTCTCGTTCTTCCTTCGTCAGCGGCCGCACGCTCTGCGCCGTGTCGCGCATCGGATCG
>JBLYYV010000327.1:0-2627 GCA_048550095.1 Gammaproteobacteria bacterium | reverse complement strand
GAACTCCCGGCGAATCTCATAACGTAATCGCAGGCCCAGCTCGAGTGACGACAGACCGGATCCGATTATCCGTTGCGGATCCGATTTACCGAACCAGTCGAGCTCGATCTCCGGTACCAGGATCAGGCGCTGGGTGAACAGGATCTCGTAGTCGGCATCTGCGCGAATCGAAGTGCGCCCATCGTCACCGAAAAACGCGGCAACATCGACGTCGAAGTAGTACGGAGCGAGGCCCCGTAAACCGATGGCTAGCCAGTCGCGACTCGGCTCCGGGCGGAAATCATGGCGCCAGCCAAGTTGGAAATCCCAATTGGTCGTCATGGCGCGGCTGTAGAGAAATTGCAGCTCGGCCTCCTCAGTGCGGTCCTCGCTGTTCTCACCCTCGGTCTTGACCCATGCCTTGTTGATGTCGTGGCCCAGCCAGAGATCACCCTCCCATGCGAAATGGTCATGGCCCGAGGTTTTCCGGAATTCCGCCTTGTCGACCAGCAGCCACGCGAGCAACGGATCATCATCGGTCATCGCGTCAGCCGAACCGGGCACGAGAACCTGCATGGCGATCGCGACAGCCAACCACTCGCGCGCCCGCGCTTGCCGGTGCGGATTGACTAATCTAGCGGTCATGTGCCGGAGGTTATCAAAGTCGCAGGCAATTCAGGGGCTGCCGCCGCGGCGTCCAGGAAAATATCCATGCCAGCAGCTGGCCGGACTGCGGCAATCGGTACGTCAGCCCCCCGATACCAAGACCGGACCGCATCGCGCTTTCCTGCGCCCGTGACGATCACCAGCGTTTCATGCGAATGCGACAGCCGGTTCGCACTCATGCTGACGCGCATCGGCGGACGTTTGGGCGCGTCCGTGACTCCCAGGGCATCGGAAGCGGTCGCTGCGTCACCGAGCGGATGTCCGGGAAACAGGCTCGCGGTATGACCGTCTTCGCCGAGCCCGAGCAACGTCACATCGAATTGCCCGACGCCGGCCAGGACTTCGGCATACGCCGAGGCGCCTTGTTCCGGGCCGAACTCAGCGGGAATCGAAAATACGTGTTCGTCATCGATGGGCACGCTATCCAGCCATGCCGAGCGGGCCATTGCATCGTTTCGGTCGGGGTCACCGGCCGGCAGACAGCGCTCGTCCGTGAAGTACAGACGCCAGCCCGCCCACGCACTGTCGGTATCCGCCAGCGTGGCATAAAGCATACGCGGCGTCGATCCGCCCGACAGCACCATGCGAAAAACTTGCCGATCCACGATCGCAGTCTGCGCAGACCGCACGATACGACCCACAAGCGCCTGCGTCAGCGCCGCCGAATCCGGAAACACATGCCAACGCAACGCGGCGTCTGTCATGGAACGTTTCGCCACGCCTGGTAGGTTTGCTCGAACAACTCGGCCGCCGCGTCCGGCCCCCAGCTCCCGGCAGGATAGCCGTGCAAGCCATCGGCGCTGCCCGACCATTGGTTCAGGATCGGTTCGACGATCTGCCACGACATCTCCACTTCGTCGAAACTGATGAACAAACCGCGATCACCTTCGATCACGTCGAGTAACAGCGTCTCGTAAGCATCGAGTTTGGCCTCGTCATCTGTGCGATAGTCGGTGTCGATCCGCAACAGACGCGGAGTCATCGTCAGGCCCGGCGCGCGGGCCTGCAGTTCGAAGTGAATCGTCTCATCCGGCTGGATCGACAGTACCAGCCAGTTTGGGTCGGCGGCTTCGCAGGGCGTATCCGAAAAGATCTGATGCGGCGCATCGCGGAAACGAATCGCGACCATGGCCTGCCTGTCCCCAAGCCGCTTGCCGCTGCGCAGATAAAACGGAACGCCGCGCCAACGCCAGTTATCGATGAAGAGTTTCAGCGCGACATACGTATCGGTGCTCGTATTCTCGCGAACGCCCGACTCGTCGCGGTATCCCGGCACCGGATTGCCGCCGACTGCGCCCGCCTCATACTGTCCACGAACCACCAGCTCGTCGACCTGCGCCTCGCCGAACGGGCGAACCGACTTCAATACCTTGAGCTTCTCCGTGTGCAGTTCTTCCGCGCGCATATTGACCGGCGGCTCCATAGCCACCACCGACATGACCTGCAGCAGATGGTTTTGCACCATGTCTCGCAGGGTGCCGGATTCGTCGAAATAGCCTGCGCGACTCCCAATACCCGCATCCTCGGCCATCGTGATTTGCACATGATCGATGTAGTTTCGATTCCACAGTGGTTCGATGACGGCATTGGCAAAACGGAAGACCAGGACGTTCTGCACCGCCTCCTTCCCCATGTAGTGATCGATCCGGTAGATCTGCTCCTCACGATAATGCCGGTGCAGTTCCGCGTTGAGCTTCCGCGCACTCTCGAGGTCTGTGCCGAATGGTTTTTCGACGACGATACGGTGCTGACCGATGACGCTGTTCAGACCCGCCTCGTCGAGGTGCCCGACAACGAGCATGAAATCATCGGGCCGAACGGCCAGGTAGAACACGACGGCTTCGCAAACGCCCGCCCTCGGCCGGCTGACAGCCTCGAGCAGGCGCTCATAGGCGACTGGATCGGTGTAGTCGCCGCGCACATACTCGAACCGGGCCACGAATCGCTCGAGTACATCGACGTCGAGTTCGCCTTCGACGTTG
>JBLYYV010000326.1:0-7482 GCA_048550095.1 Gammaproteobacteria bacterium | reverse complement strand
TCAGCGCGTGCCGCAGGATGATCGTATGCGTCGGGAGGCCCTGCGCGCGCGCCGTGCGCACGTAGTTGCTGCGCAGAACTTCGATCATGCTGCCGCGAGTCAGGCGCGAGATATAGGCGATCTGCGGCAGCGCCAGCGAGATGACCGGCAGCACGAGGTACTGCAGCTTGCCGAAGCCGAGCCCGCCGGCCGGCAGCCACCCGAGATAAATCGAGAAGAACAGGATCAACAGCGGCGCCATGACGAAGTTCGGTATCGAGATGCCGATCATCGCGGTCGTCATGATGCCGTGGTCCGCGGGCTTGTTCTGCCGGAGCGCCGCGAACGTGCCGGCCGTCACGCCGACCAGCAGCGCGAGGCACATCGCGAGCCCGCCGATACGCAGCGATACCGGGAAGCCGGTCATGATCAGCTCGGTCACCGAGAAATCGCGGTACTGGAACGATGGCCCGAAATCGCCCTGCGCGAGCCCGTACAGGTAGCGCCCGAACTGCTGGTACAGCGGCTCGTCGAGATGATAAGCAGCGCGCAGGTTCGCCTCGAGATCAGGCGGCAGTTGTTTCTCGGCATCGAACGGTCCGCCGGGCGCCATGCGAATCATCGTGAACGCCAGCGCGATCAGGATCAGCAGCGTCGGGATCGCAACGAGGAGGCGCCGTAGCGCAAATTTCAGCATCGTTTGTTCCGCCGTCTCCGCATCAGTGCTTCAGGATGTACAGGTTCTTCGTGTAATGGTGATCCATGATGTTCGGCTCACGCCCGCCGACCCACGGCCGCACGAGGTGGGTCGACACGTAGAAATACACGGGAATGATCGGCATGTCTTCCAGCAGAATCGACTCGGCTTCGGCGAGAATTCGCGCGCGTTTGTCGAGGTCGCCCTCGGCGGCGGCGCGGCGCACGAGTTCGTCATAAGCCTCGCTGGCATAGCCCGGATGATTCATCTCGTTAGTCGAGTACATCAATTGCGTGAAGGTAAACGCGTCGTTGTAGTCGCCGATCCAGCCGCCGCGAAACACCTGGGTGATCTCCTGCCGGTTACGCGTATCGAGAAACACCTTCCATTCCTGGTTCGTCAGCGTCGTTTCGACGCCGAGTACCTGCTTCCACATCGCTGCGATCGCGACGGAGATCCGCTTGTGGTTCTCATTGGTGTTGTACATCAGGTCGACCTTGAAGGGTTTCTCGGCCGAGAAACCGGCCTCGGCGTAGAGGCGTCGCGCTTCCTCCTCGCGCTCTTCCTGGGTCCAGGCGGCCCACTCGGCCTCGCGCTGCTGATAGCCGGTTACCGGGGGCACCCAGCCGTAGGAAGGCAGCTCGCCCGCACCGGCCACCTGTTCCGCGATGATCTTGCGGTCGATCGCCATCGCCAGTGCCTTGCGCAGTTTCGGCCGGTCCTTGAACGGCGGCTTCGTCACATTGAAGCCGAAGTAGTAACTGCCGAGATAGGGATCGATCCGCACGGAATCCGGGAAGTTCTCGCGCACCCACGAGATCTGTTTCTGCGGGATGTCCTCGGTGATGTCGAGCTCGCCGGCGCGGAAGCGTTTCAGCTCGGAATCCTGGTTCTCCGTCGGGTAGTAGTAAACGGTGTCGATCGTCGTGTTGTCGTTGTCCCAGTAGAACTCGTTGCGTACGAGCTGAATGTGTGACTGGGGAATCCACTCGACGAGTTTGTAAGCGCCGTTGCTGACGAGATTACCGCCGCGAATGAACTTCGACCCGAACTCTTCGATATTCGCGCGATTGACCGGGTACGTCGTCGAGTGATTCAGCAATCCCGGCAGGTACGGCGTCGGCCCGGTCAGGCGAATGACGAACGTATAGTCGTCGACGGCTTCGACGCCGAGTTCCTCGGGCGGCACCTCGCCGCGAATGACTTCGCTCGCGTTGACGATCGGTTCGAGAATGCTCGAGTAATTCGACAACGTTGCGGGATCCACGCTGCGCCGGATCCCGTACTCGAAGTCATGCGCCGTGACGGGATCGCCGTTGCTCCACCTGGCATTCCGTCGCAGCGTGAACGTGTAGACGGTGCCGTTCTCGCTGACTTCCCAGCTCTCGGCAACGCCGGGGATGACACGCCCGTCCGGCGCCTCAATCGTCAACCCCTCGAACAGATCGCGGTGCAGGTTTGCCGACGGCACGCCCTCACCACGATGGGGGTCCAGCGTCTGCGGTTCCGCACCGTTGCCCCGGTGCAGCACCTGGATCTCCGCGAGTTCGGTACCGGACTCGCCCCCGATCGGCCCGGCGTACGTCGGTTCATTCGATTGCCCGCAGCCGCCGAGCAACGACGTCGCCAGCAACATGACGACGCAGACCGCGCGCACGTCAGGCGACATTCGAATCAGGCACTCCTGAGCCTGCGCTTTTTCAGGTGAACCAGCAGGATGGATACAGCGGCCGGCGTCATGCCGGAAATACGCGACGCCTGGCCGAGCGTCGCGGGTCGCACGTCATCGAGCTTCTGCCGAATTTCGTTCGACAACCCGCGCACGTGTTCGTAATCGAGGTCTTCCGGCAGTTCGGTGTCGGCATGCTGCCGGGAGCGCTCGATTTCTTTCTGCTGCCGATCCACATAGCCATCGTAGCGAGTCTGGATCGCGACCTGCGCGTCGATCTGTTCGGTCAATTCGGGCGTTTCCGCCGCATCGCGCATTCGTTCGCCGACCGTGCTGATGCCCGTCAGCATCGCGTAATCCACATCCGGTCTCTTGAGCAGTTCCAGTGCCTTCAGTTCGCGCCGCAACGGGCCACCGACGCGTTCCACCTGCTGCTCGTTGAGATCCTCTGGCCGCACGAGTTGCTTGCCGAGACGCGCGGTCTCACGTTCGATCGCCTCGCGTTTGAGGTCGAATACGCGCCAGCGTTCTTCGTTGACGAGGCCGAGCTCGCGACCCGTCTCGGTCAGGCGCAGGTCCGCGTTGTCCTCGCGCAGCAACAAGCGATACTCGGCCCGACTCGTGAACATGCGATACGGCTCGAGCGTTCCCCGCGTGATCAGGTCGTCGACGAGCACGCCGATGTAGGCTTCGTGTCGCTTGGGCGACCACGCGTCCCGACCCGCCACCTGCAGCGCCGCGTTGATACCGGCCAGCAGGCCCTGTGCGCCGGCTTCCTCGTAACCCGTCGTGCCGTTGATCTGACCCGCAAAAAATAATCCAGCGATGCCGCGCGTCTCCAGCGTCGGCCGCAGGTCGCGAGGATCGAAAAAATCGTACTCGATGGCGTAGCCGGGTCGGCTGATGTGCGCATTCTCAAAGCCCGGAATCGTGGCGATGAATTGCCGCTGCACGTCATACGGCAGGCTCGTCGAGATGCCGTTCGGATAGAGTTCCGTCGTGTCGAGTCCTTCGGGCTCGACGAATATCTGGTGAGCGTCCCGCTCCGCAAACCGCACCACCTTGTCTTCGATCGACGGGCAATAACGCGGCCCGACGCCGTCGATTGCGCCCGTGTACATCGGCGAGCGGTCGAGACCCGAACGAATGATTTCGTGGGTCGCTTCCGTCGTCGTCGTGATGTGACACGACACCTGGCGCGGATGATCCTCGCGTCGCCCGAGGAATGAAAACACCGGCACCGGGTCGTCGCCCGGCTGCTCGGTCATGACACTGAAGTCGACCGTTCGCCCGTCGATACGTGGCGGCGTGCCGGTCTTTAGCCGGCTCACCCGGAACGGCAGTTCGCGCAATCGATCCGCGAGCCGCACCGACGCCGGATCACCCGCGCGCCCGCCGCTGTGATTGGACTGTCCGACATGAATGCGGCCGCCGAGGAATGTCCCGACGGTCAGCACCACCGTGCGCGCAAAAAATTTGACGCCAAGCTGCGTGACGACGCCCGCGACGCGATCTCCGTCGACCAATAGATCGTCGACGCCTTGCTGAAACATCGACAGGTTCGGCTCCGCGTCCAGCAATTCGCGCACCGCGCATTTGTATAGCGACCGGTCGGCCTGCGCGCGCGTCGCTCGCACGGCCGGCCCCTTGCTCGCATTCAGGATCCGGAAATGAATACCGGCCCGGTCGATCGCGCTGGCCATCACTCCGCCAAGTGCGTCGATCTCGCGCGTCAGGTGGCCTTTACCGATGCCGCCGATGGCCGGGTTGCAACTCATCTGGCCGATCGTTTCGATGTTCTGCGTCAGCAATAACGTGCGCGCACCCATGCGCGCCGCCGCGGCCGCGGCTTCGGTACCGGCGTGCCCGCCGCCGACGACAATGACGTCGTATGTCTGTGTTTGTTCCATATCGATTGCCAGCCTGGTCGCCCAAGGTGTGCCCAGGCCCCGCCGAGGTGTGCTCAGGCTCCGCCGAGGATCGCTGATTCTAACCTGCCCAAGCCCCGGCCTCGAATTCCGACGTCGCTCTCCCAATCCGGTCATAACGCTTGCCAAACGTTAAATCGCCTTTGGCCATGCGCATACCGGGCCCCGCCGATGGGACGCAAGTCACGGTACATCGAGGGTCGCTTTGACATCATCGATCCGACCCTGACCAGTAGTGAGTATCAGTATGGCGGTAACGGGCGAAGAAATTGCGATCCAGCCAGGCGCGACCGGCGCGGCTGTCCAGGAGCATCGAGCGAACCCGCACACGATTTCTCCGCTCGCCGAGTTCCGGGTCGCCATTGCCCTTTATGCGCTGTGGGCGATCATCACCTGGCTCAGCCTCGTCGCCGGCCGCACCGTCCTGCCCCAGCAGGCCGCCGGCGTGTTGACCGTCGGCGTCGTCGCAACGAATGCGCTGTTCCTGATCATCGCTCGTACCGAGCGAACGCAGCGGCCGCCCGAAGTCACCATTACCCTGTCGCAGAGTGTCCTGGGAATTACCTGGGCGACGCTGTTTGCATTCATGAGCGCCGGCTCGAACGAACTCGTGCTGGCGATGTATATCAGCGCCATGCTGTTCGCCGTGCCGCGTATCAGCATCGCCGCGGCTTCCCAGCTCACCGCATTCGCGACTGCGAGTTTCGGCATCGTGGTGCTGTTCAAGGCCCTGCTGACCGGTTCGCAACCGCCGCTGTGGCCGGAGTTCATATCGGTCATGGCGTTCGCCGGCGTGATGGCCAGCGTGCTGCTCTATCGACGCTTCCTGGGAGGATACGTCGGTAATCATCCGCCCGGCGGCATGACCGATGCCGCTCTGACCCGCTATCGATCGATGCTCGACACATTGACTCGGGAGAAGGGACGCACGGACCGATCGAACACGCCGTTCTCGCTGTGTCTGTTCGACGCCGACGGCTTCGACCGGGTGCTGCGCGACCAGGATCGCGAGACAGCCGAACGGGTGCGGGACCGGATCGCGACGCGCATCCGCGGCGAACTGCGCGCAATGGACGGCATTAAACCGGCCGCCAGTGAGCACGCTTTCGATCGACTGGGTTCCGGCCGCTTCATGATCGTCCTGCCGACCGCCAATCACGCGGGCGCAACGCGCTGTGCGGAACGTATCTGCGCCGCGATCCGCCGCTACCCGATCGAAGGGCAATACGCCATGACGTTATCGGGCGGCGTCGTCGAATACCGGCGCGGCGAGTCGGTCTCGATGCTGGTCGATCGTGCGGAAGCCTCGCTGGAGCGGGCGCGCGCCGCGGGCGGCGATCAAATCGTCGGCTACAACCCGGGCGAGGAGCTTTGCGCAGACGTCGTTACGTTGCGCACCTGAGTCAACCCACTGCCCGATTACTTGCCGATACAGAAACTGCCGAAGATCTCGCCGAGCAGGTCGTCACTCGAGAACTCGCCGGTGATCTCGGCGAGTGCATTCTGAACCTGAAGCAGTTCATCGGCCATCAGCTCGCCCGCTCGCAGCTCGAGCAACTGCTTTCGTCCCGCTTCGAAATGTGTGCGTGCGGCACGCAGCCGATCGACGTGGCGTTGGCGCGCCGTGATCATCCCCTCGGCCGCCGAATCGAAACCGACACGGTGCTTGATGTGTTGGCGCAACTCATCGATGCCGGCACCGGTCAGTGCGGAAACCGCGATCTCGTCCTCATCGCCATGAACGACGCCCGGAGACACGCCGCTCAAATCGGTCTTGTTGCGCACGATGGTATGCGGCAGGTCTTCCGGTAACTCTGCCAGGATGGAATCGACATCGTTTTCGCTCGTCGTATCGACCACGATCAGCGCATGGTCCGCGGCCGCGAGCTGCGCCCGCGCGCGCCTTACCCCCTCCTGTTCGACGAGACCCTCTCCGTCACGCAGGCCGGCCGTATCGACGAGGTGCACAGGCAGACCATCGATATCGATGTACTCGCGGATCACGTCGCGGGTGGTGCCGGGGATGTCGGTCACGATCGCGCTGTCGGAACCCGTCAGCGCATTGAGCAGGCTCGACTTGCCGGCGTTCGGCCGTCCGGCCAGGACCAGCTGTATGCCATCGCGGAGCAGCCGCCCGTTGTGCACCGTCTTTGCGAGCCGCTCGAATTCGGCATCGACTTCGCCGAGTCGCGCGCGCAGTTGTGCATCGTCCAGAAAATCGATTTCCTCGTCCGGAAAGTCGATCGCGGCTTCGACGAACACACGGAGCTCGGTGACTTTTTCGTTCAGTCCCATGACTGCGGCAGAGAACGCACCGTCGAGCGAGCGGTTCGCGGCGCGCGCCGCCGCCCTGGAACCACTGTCGATCAAATCGGCGATCGCCTCCGCCTGACTGAGGTCGAGTTTGTCGTTCAAAAACGCACGCCGCGCGAACTCACCGGGTTCCGCCATGCGCGCGCCGAGCGCGAGGATTCGTTCGATCAGCAATTCGCAGACGACGGGCCCGCCGTGACCCTGGAGTTCCAGAACGTCCTCGCCGGTGAAAGATGCCGGACCGGGAAAATACAGCGCGATCCCTGAATCGATCGCGCGATTCTTCGCGTCCAGAAAGTGCAGAAATGTGGCCATCCTCGGCGCGGGCAATTCACCACAAACTTGTCGCGCGATGTCCGCGGCCGCCGGACCCGAAACGCGCACGATCGACACACCGCCGCGACCCGGTGGTGTCGCTCGTGCAACGATCGTATCCATACCTGTGATGCGGTTTAGTCCGCTCCGATGACCTTGTTGATGCGCCACTGCTGCGCCATGGAAAGCACCGAGTTCGTCAACCAGTACAGCACGAGTCCGGCCGGGAAGAACGCGAACATGCCGGTGAACATGATCGGCAGAAACTGCATGACCTTCGCCTGCATCGGGTCGGGCGGCGGCGGGTTCAGCTTCTGCTGGAAGTACATCGCGGCGCCCATCAGCAGGGGTAACACGAAGAACGGATCACGCACCGACAGGTCGGTGATCCACAGCATGAACGGCGCCTGGCGCATCTCGACACTCTCGAGTAACACCCAGTAGAACGCGATGAAGAACGGTATCTGGATCAGCATCGGCCAGCAGCCCGCGGCCGGGTTGACCTTCTCCCGCTTGTACAGGTCCATCATCGCCTTGCTGAGTTGCTCGCGATCGTCTTTGTAGCGTTCCTGGATCGTCTT
>JBLYYV010000325.1:0-4282 GCA_048550095.1 Gammaproteobacteria bacterium | reverse complement strand
CATCCCGAAGCCAAGCGCAGCATCGCCGGTGCCATCCAGATGGCCGACGAAGCGCTGTACGAGGCCAAGGAAGCCGGCCGGAATCGGGTAGAGGTTCGTGCGCCGGACGCGCAGCTGCAGACCGGCCGATTCCGCGCACGTCATCGCGTGGCCGGCTAGATCTGCGCTACGGGCCCGCTACCAGTGGCCGACATTGGGCATCGATACCCAGGGTTCGGCCGGTTCGAGTGCGCCGCCCTTCTGTAACAGCTCGATCGAGATGTTGTCCGGCGACCGGACGAACGCCATCTTGCCCTCTCGCGGCGGACGATTGATCGTCACGCCGCCGTCCATGAGGCGCTGGCACACGGCATAGATGTCGTCGACCTCATACGCCAGGTGGCCGAAATTGCGGCCTTCGCCGTATGCCTCCGGATCCCAGTTATAGGTGAGTTCGACGCAATTCGACTCGTCTCCCGGTGCCGCGAGAAATATCAAGGTGAACCGTCCGGCTTCGTTGTCGTAACGCCGTACCTCGCGCAGTCCCAGTTTGTCGCAGTAGAAATCGAGCGACGCGTCGACATCGGCGATCCGGACCATCGTGTGCAAATACTTCATTCCCTGTTCTCCTGGCTCGCCTTGCAAAGAGCGGTGTGACCGGTAAAGTTACGCCGAGTTTACCCAACCTGTGTCGCCCGATCCCGCCGCGATCGCTCGCGATGAAGGACGGCGTACCCGCCATTCGCATCACGACCGCCATGGATACCGCGAACCGCAAGATCATCTACGTACCGGGCATGAAGCCGAAGCCGCCGGCCAAGGATCATCGCGCGATGCTATGGCGTTGCCTGCTCGACGGCGTCAGGCGGGCGGATCCGTCCTGGGTCGAGCCGCTGCGCTCGCGTCCGGACGTTTTCGAGCTCGCGGCGTGGTCAACGCTGTTCTATCACGAGCAAACGACCGTGGAGCCGGACCTGCCGGGTATCGAACGCTTATTGCAGCTGGACGGACCGGAGCCCGAAGACATGCGCGAGGCGCGGCACTGGCATAAACGCATCGCGCAGTTCGTGTACCTGCTCAGCGACGCATTTCCCTGGCTGATCGACCTGGTGGCGAATCCAGCCATGAAAGCGACGCTGCAGGATGCGCGTCGCTATTTTCAGAACGAGGACGGTCGCGCAACGAGAATTCGCGAGCGTGTCACGGACGAACTGGAGCAGGCCGCCGCCGCCGGCCAGCGCGTTTTATTGTTCGGTCACAGCCTCGGATCCGTCATCGCATTCGACGTATTGTGGGAATTGAGCCGCAAGCGTTCCAGTGACGTGCGGATCGACACATTCGTAACCCTGGGAAGTCCACTTGGCCTGAATTTCGTCCAGCACCGCATGCTCGGATCGGGCGAGAAGGGACTGCTGCGGTATCCCGACAATATCGGGCGCTGGGTGAATCTTTCAGCGATCGGCGAAATGACCTCACTCGATCGGTCGATGGCGGATGACTATGCGCCGATGCTGTCGGGCGGACTGATCGAGAGCATTACCGACTTCACGGCGCTCGAGACGTATTTTCGTGGACCGCTGGGGCTGAACGTGCACAAGTGCTACGGCTACATGGCCAACGTTCAGACCGGCCGTGTCATCGTCGACTGGCTCACGCGGGCGGCCTGATCCCTCAGCGCCCCGGTCGCAGTGCTAATAGAGCGAATCCGGTTTCGGCGTGATGACGACGTCGATGCGACGATTCTGTGCGCGCCCTTGCTCGGTGCGGTTGCTTGCCACCGGCCGGGTGTCGCCATAGCCGGCGGCGCGAATTCGAAATGCCGGAATCTTCAGTTCGTCGGCCAGGTAGGCCATGATTGCGCGAGCGCGTTCCTCCGATAGCGTCTGGTTCCGGGCTTCCTCGCCCCTCGAGTCGGTGTGGCCCTCGATCGTCAGACTGCATTGTGGGAACACGCCTGCGGCGGCATCCACCTTGTCGAGCAGCGGCTCAGACGCCGGCGCGATCGCAGCAGAGTTCGTCGCAAAGCGCAGTCCGGTGAGACGAATAATGACGCTGTCGCCGTCACGAATGACGATCGCCTCGTCGCGCCCGAACATCTCCTCGATCTGATCGAATTGTTCCCGGGTGCGCGCCTGTCGTTCCACCTTGCGAATCAGCGCTTCACGATCTGCTGCGGCTCCGCCGAGGCGTGCGTCGAGTTCGCGTATCTCTTCCTCGAGCCCCGCGATCTGCATGTTCTGTTCGGTGAGTACCTCGCGCAGTTCCAGCAATTCGCGGGCGTAGCCGACCAACACATCCCGCGTCTCCGCACTGCCCACCGCGGGGTCGGTTTCCACGGCAAGCACTTCCGTCACCGCGAGCATCACCGATTCCCATTCCAGGACGACGTCCTCGGTCGTGATTTCCTTGCTGCGCACCCGCTCTGCGACAGCGGCGATGTACATCGCATGACGGGCTTCATACTCGGCTTCGCGCGCGAGTTCGATTGCGGGAGGGACCGTGTAACGATCTTCGACCAGCAGCGCGTCAGCCTGCTCCAACAGTGCTTCCGCCTTCGCGGTAGTGCGCGGAGCAGACTTGTCGGTGTTGGCGAGCCGCGCCTGCGCGAGCAGGCTGCGTGCGACAGCGAGGTGCGCCATGCGAATCGCATTCAACTCCGCGCGCCTGTACGCCTCATCGGCTTCTTCGCCGATCTGTTTCGCGTCAGTCAGATCGCCTTTCTCGAGTTCGACTACGGCTTTCCGGAACGCGTCCTCGGCCCGCGCGAATTCCTCGGGGACGAGCCGCTCGGCTTCCGCCTCGATCGCCGCCCCGCGACTGTCCAGTGCGGTGCGGAATGTCAGCGTCGCGAGCTCGGTATTTTTCAGCGACGTGTTGAACAGCTCTTCGGCTTCGTCGAGTTTGCGCTGCACGCGCTCCTCGTTCTTGCCGTCGCTGAAGTCCCGGCTCGCAGTGTCGAGCGCTTTCTCCGCGCGGGCGAACGTCGTGGGTGACAGCAGGGGCGCATTCGCCGTCTCGGCCGCTTCACGTCGGGATTCCGCCGCGGTGAACGGAGAATCCTGTTGTGCGTGCCCGGGAGCGCTCAGCACCGACAGGCACGCAATCGCCGTAGTAATGAACGGTGCCGTGAAACGCTTGCTGCGTAAGGGTTGCAGGGCTTCACCACGAGGCTCTCGGACGGTTTTCGTCACTGCGGGGTGCTCGCGAGCCGCATGATTGCGGGTGGCGGATTTGTGCGCTCGCTCACAGTAATCCCGGCTTTGCATCCATATTCTGTAACCCATGCGTGCGAAGTATTACACAAGGTTTTTGCTTCGATCGAGCGAGCAATGCGCCGCTGACGAATACAGTGGCGTCGTCGAGCTGAACCACGGTGCAGACCAGCTTCTGGACCCGACGGACATCGAGGAACTGCTCGCGAAGAACTTCCAGATGGAAGCGGAGCATGTCGAACTTTTGAATTGGTCTCGGCTGCACTGACGCGCAACGATTTCGAATACTGACCGGCTGTGAGTTGGTCTACTGGCTTCCCCCTGTATTGCCCGGCGTTTTAGCCGGGCTTTTTTTTGCCCGGCGGTTGTCGACCGCGTCGGCTGCGGGCTGGAGGATCGTGAGGGTCGAGAAAGTCGCGGTAGCGGCTATTGGACCGCGTGGCCGTGCCGTCGGCGGAATGCCAGGACGCCGATCAGGGCGACCAGGCCGATCGCGAGTGTAGAGATCGAGCGGGGTTCACTCAGCGGTGTCACGGGTGCGGTCGTCGACACGACGAACGCCAGTTTCTTCTGAATAAAGGCGCTGTGGCCGAGTTCGCTGGTGGATGCAGTCAGGGTATTGCCGAATGACAACGAGATATCGCTGGCGATCGACGCAAAGGCGTCTGCAGGGTTCAGTACGGATTCCAGGCTCCACGGTTGCAGCCCGTTCGTCGCACCGGACGCCGTAAACGACACGATGTCCTGAATCGACTCGGATGAGTTGGCGTTGTTCGATATGGCAAGGTCCAGTTCGGCGCCGATATTGCCGCCGCGGTCGATCGCGTAGTCGCCGAATTCCAGCAGACGCACCGAGGAGATCTCCGCGCTGCCGATAGTCCGGACGCTGCTGAAGCTGAAGTCTGCCGAGAGCGTTTGCAGGCCCGCACCGTTGAGCGATTCCGCGCGGAGGCTGGTCGGCAGGAAGCGCACGACGTCGCCGATGATGCTGGGCGTCCCGAGCGTCGCCAACGCATCGGCGTTGACGAGCGAATCGTATTCATAAATGACGTTCGTGCCCGTCAGCGTGACGAGCGCGGCTGAAGCCGGCT
>JBLYYV010000324.1:0-10762 GCA_048550095.1 Gammaproteobacteria bacterium | reverse complement strand
TGCGAAGATCAGGATGACGAGCGTGAAGATGAAGCCGCTGATCGCAACCCAGAGTGGACCGCCGAGCCGCAGCGCGATCAATGTCACGAGTTGCGCGGCCAGGATGTTGACGAGATTGTTGCCGAGTAAGATCAGGCCGATCAGTCGGTCCGGCTGCTTGAGGAGTTTCTCGGCGATGCGTGCGCCGCGGTGTCCCGAATTCGCGCGGTGGCGCAACCGATAACGGTTGACTGTCATCAGGGCAGTTTCGGTGCCCGAGAAGAATGCTGAGCAGATCAGCAGAAATACGAGGAGTCCGCCCAGGACCCCAAGGGGAACGTCGTCACCCACGAGGGTGAGTCTCCTTCATTGCTTAGTACGAGACCCATGGTCGCCAACGAGTCGGCGGCCTGTCAAGTGAGTATTTAACGGTCGCGCACTTTGTTTTTGCGGGTAGAATTCGGTTCAACGCAAACATTTGGCGCCGTGGCGGTGCCAGAAGCAGAAAAGCATGTTCGACAATCTCAGCTCCAGGTTGAAGTCCGTCGCCGAGCGCGTCCGCGGCAAGGGCCGTTTGACCGAGGAAAACGTCACCGAGGCGGTGCGCGATGTAAGGCGCGCGCTGATCGAGGCTGACGTCGCCCTGCCGGTCGTCAAGGATTTCGTGGGGCAGGTCCGGCAGCGGGCGATCGGCGCCGAGATCACACGCAGCCTGAGCCCGGGCCAGGCGTTTATCAAGATTCTGCATGACGAACTGGCCGCCGCACTCGGACTTGCCGAGGCCGACGGCGGGCTGAACCTCAAGCGGCAGCCGCCGGTGGTGATTCTTCTCGCCGGTTTGCAGGGCGCGGGCAAGACGACGACGGCCGGCAAGCTCGCGTTGCATCTGCAACAGAAACACGCGAAGAAGGTGGCGCTTGCCAGCCTCGACATTCGCCGGCCCGCGGCGATCCTGCAGCTGGAGCGACTGGCAGAGCAGGTTGGGGCGGAATTCGTACCGACGGACGCCGCCGCCGCGCCGCTCGCGATCGCGCAGAATGCGGTGGACGTCGCGCGACGATCTGCGATCGACGTGCTGATTCTCGATACGGCCGGTCGCACGCGCCTCGACGAGGACCTGATGGAGGAGCTGCGCGACATCCACGCGAAGGTCGGCCCACACGAGACGCTCTTCGTTGTCGACAGCATGGCCGGCCAGGACGCGGTCAACGTTGCGGCCGCGTTCGGCGAAGCGCTGACCCTGACCGGCGTGGTTCTGACCAAAGCCGACGGCGACGCTCGCGGCGGCTCCGCGTTGTCTGTCAAGACCGTGACCGGCCAGCCGATCCGGTTTCTCGGCACCGGCGAGGAAATGACCGGCCTAGAAGCCTTTCATGCCGACCGCATGGCCTCGCGCATCCTCGGCATGGGCGACGTGCTGAGCCTGGTCGAAGAAGTCGAGCAGAAGGTCGACCGGCAGAAAGCCGAGAAACTCGCTCGGAAGGTCAAGAAGGGCAAGGGTTTCGACCTCGACGATCTGAAGGAGCAGCTGGGTCAGATGCTCAACATGGGCAATTTCGAGGGTCTGCTCGAGAAATTGCCCCTGCCAGCTAATATCAATCCCGCTCAGGTTGCCGATCAGGTCGATTCAAAGGCAATCGGTCGCCAGATCGCCATCATCAACTCGATGACGCCCAAGGAACGGCGGTTTCCGAAGACCATCGATGGCTCCCGCAAGCGCCGGATCGCCGGCGGGGCGGGGCAGGCCGTGCAGGACGTAAACCGGCTGCTGAAGCAGCATCAGCAGATGCAAAAGATGATGCGGCGCTTCTCCAAGATGGGCGGTAAACGCATGATGCGGGGGCTTCCCGGGCTCTGAGCGGGCGGCCGCCGCGCCGGGCGCCGCAATTCGTTGCCCCAACAGGGTTCACATTCCCGCATATTCCAGTAAAATTAGCCGATTACGCCGATCCGGGTGGGCATCTCCCTGCCCGACGGCCGTTTTTTTTGGAGGAATGAATCGACAATGGTCAGCATCCGGTTATCCCGCGGAGGAGCGAAGAAGCGTCCGTTCTATCACATCGTAGTGACGGATCAGCGTAATCGCCGCGACGGTCGTTATCTCGAGCGCGTGGGCTTTTTTAATCCCGTCGCGAAAGGTCAGGAAGAAATACTGCGCATTGACGTCGAGCGTGTCGATCACTGGATCGGCAATGGCGCGCAGACTTCGGCGCGCGTTGCTTCGTTGCTGAAGTCGTATCGCAAGGGCGAAGATCTGGGCGCCAAGAAAGCAAGCGACAAGAAAGCTCCCGAGACGAAAGACTCTGAGACGAAAGCTCCCGAGACGAAAGCTCCCGAGACGAAAGCTCCCGAGACGAAAGCTGCGGAGAAAGCAGACGCGAAGCCGGCGGAGAAGAAAGAAGCCGCCGCGGAAGTTAAGGCCGAGGCAGCAGAAGAAGCGCCGGCCAAGGAAGAGAAAGCGGACGATTAAAGTCTCGCGGTCCGGGTCGTAATTCACCCGGGCCTTAATCAACCCTCTTCCGAATTAATGATGGGTTTGCGGAACACGACGGGACCGAATGGATAAACAGCAGGTTGTCGTCGGCCGCATCTCCGGGCTCTACGGTATCAAGGGTTGGGTGAAGGTGTTTTCGTTCACCGAGCCGCGAGAGAACATATTGAGTTATTCGCCATGGCAGCTCAGTCATGGTGATGAGCAGATGGAATGCGCCGTTGCCGACGGTCGGGTCCACGGCAAGGGCCTGGTCGCAAAAATCGATGGCGTTGATGACCGGGACATTGCGGCTCGCTACGTCGGAGCCGAGATCCGGGTTGATCGAGACCGGTTCGACAGGGAATCGGAGCTTGAATTTTACTGGGTCGACCTTGAAGGTATGCAGGTCGAAACGGAAGACGGTCAGTCCCTTGGCGAGGTCGGTCATTTGTTTGCGACCGGCGCGAACGATGTGATGGTGGTCGAGGGGGAGCGTCGCAGGTTGATACCGTTCGTCCTCGATGAGGTGGTCAAACGCGTCGACAGGGAATCGCGAACGATCCGGGTCGACTGGGATCCGGATTTTTAGCCGGGTCGGCGAGCAGATGCAGATTCGGGTCGTAACGCTGTTTCCCGAGTTGGTTGCGACTGCGACGGGTTTCGGCGTGTGTGGCCGCGCAGAGCAGCGTGGCATCGTGACGCTCGAGACGGTCGACCCGCGGGATTACACGGATGACCCGCACCGGACCGTAGACGACCGGCCTTACGGCGGCGGTCCCGGGATGGTGCTGAAATATGAGCCGTTGCGCGACGCGATTCGCGCTGCGAAGGCGGCGGTGCCGGATGGGAGTCCGGTGGTGTTTTTGTCGCCGCAGGGGCGCAGATTCGACCAGGCCGCGGCGGAGCGCTTCGCAACGTTGCCAGGCATCGTGCTCGTTGCGGGTCGGTACGAAGGATTCGACGAGCGGTTGCTCGAGGCCGAGGCGGACGAAGAATTATCGCTGGGCGATTTCGTGCTCAGCGGCGGAGAGATTGCCGCGGTTGCGGTCGCCGATGCGGTCGTCAGGTTGCTGCCGGACGTGCTGGGGCACGAGGCATCGGCCGAACAGGATTCGTTCGCGGACGGCCTGCTGGATTGCCCGCACTATACGCGGCCCGAAACGGTCGACGACATGCAGGTTCCGCAGGTCCTGCGTGACGGGAATCATGAGGACATACGGCGCTGGCGGCTGAAGCAGGCGCTGGGCAGGACCTTCATCCGCAGACCGGATCTGCTGGAAGGCAGGATCCTGACGGACGAGGAACAGCAACTGCTGGACGAGTACCTGGCGGAAGAGAATTTGCAGCCGGACGAAGATCGACCGGACAAACTTTAGTAACTGGAATTGAGTAAACGGCGGAAACGACGATGAGCAAGATCATACAAGAGTTCGAAGCGGCACAAGTGAAGAGCGATCTCCCGGAGTTTGGACCCGGCGACACGGTCGTCGTGCAGGTCCGGGTCAAGGAAGGTAGTCGCGAACGTCTGCAGGCATATGAAGGCGTCGTCATCGCCAAGCGCAATCGCGGCCTGAATTCGTCATTCACCGTTCGCAAGATTTCGCACGGTGAGGGTGTCGAGCGCGTTTTCCAGACGCACAGCCCGAGCGTGGCGAGTGTCACGCGGAAACGTCGTGGCGACGTGCGGCGCGCGAAACTCTACTACCTGCGCGAACGCAGCGGCAAGTCGGCACGTATCAAGGAAAAAATCGGTTAGTCGACGGCAAGGCGGGGCAGTCCTGCCCTTTTTGTCATCAGTCATTGCCTGGCCGAGCATGTTGCGGATGAGCGTGGAGCTGCCTGTGTCGCTTAATGCATTCCAGCGCCGGATTCTGCTGCCGCTGTTGGCGTCGGCGGCCCTGCTGCTGAATGGCTGCTCCAGCATCGTCTCGTCCGCGACCGCGGGCATGGCCGAAGACCTGTCTGCATCAATCCTGGACCAGGAAGATCCCGAACTCGTCCGCGAAGCCGTGCCGGCCTTCCTGTTGCTGCTCGACAGCATGGTCCGCTCGTCACCGGACAATCCGGCCACGCTGGGTGCCGCCGGTGAGCTCTATGCGGCCTATGGCATCGCTTTCAATGACGATCCGGAACGCGCCAAGGTTCTGACGCGTCAGGCGCGCGCATACGGTCGGCGCTCGCTGTGCGCTGCCGACAAGGGCGCGTGTGGCCTGGAGGACTTGCCATTCGACGAGTACGAGGCCGCGATCCGTGCGGTCGACGCCAAAGCCGCGGAGGCGCTGTACAGCTACTCCGTCGGGTCACTCGCCTATATTCGCGCGCACAGTGCGGACTTCGTCGCCCTGGCCGATCTTCCCAAGATCGAGACGGCGCTGGCACACCTGCTTGCCTTGGGCGTGGACACCGATCGTGCGTCGGTACTGATGTATCTCGGCATCCTGAATACGCTGCGCCCGCCGGCCCTGGGCGGTCAGCCCGAGAAGGGGCGCGGCTATTTCGAAGAAGCGCTCGCGCTTGCCGGTGACCGGGATCTCAGCATTAAAGTTGAGTATGCTCGAGGCTATGCGCGGCTCCTGTACGAGCGGGAATTGCATGACCAATTATTGAACGAAGTGCTGACCGGCGAGGTCAGACAACCGGGCTATACGCTGATGAACAGCCTCGCGCACCAACAGGCGCGGGAGTTGCTGGATTCGGCGGACGAATATTTCTGAGTTTCGAATCGCGGCCACGAGCCGGAGGACACGGATGCTTCGAATAGAGATGATCGCGACTTTCACCGCCCTGGTTCTGATCGCCGGTGTCGCCGACGCCGCGCAGTTCAAGATCGCGACCGTCGCACCGGAGGGTTCGCAGTGGATGACTGACCTGAAGGATGCCGCAGCGCAGGTCAAGGAGCGCACGGACGGCCGCGTGACCTTCAAGTTCTATGGCGGCGGCGTCATGGGCAACGACAAGAAAGTCCTGCGCAAGATGCGCATCGGGCAACTGCACGGTGGCGTATTCACGGCGAATGGCCTCGCCGAACGCTACCGCGACATCCAGTTATACGGTCTGCCGATGGTTTTCGGCTCGCAGGAGGAGGTCGACTACGTCCGCGAGCGCATGGATCCCTTGCTTAAAGCCGGGCTCGACGATGCTGGTTTCGTGTCATTCGGATTTGCGGGTGGCGGATTCGCGAAGCTCATGGGCAACGATTCGGTTACGACGATCGATCAGCTGCGCGGACGCAAGGTCTGGGTCCCCGAAGGTGACCGCCCGAGTTATGCAGCCATGGAAACCCTCGAGTTGTCGCCGGTCGTGTTGCCGATCACGGACGTGCTGACCGGTCTGCAAACGGGTCTGCTCGAGTACATCGCGACGCCTCCGGTGGGTGCGGTGGTGCTGCAGTGGTACACCAAGGTCAAGTATGTGATGCAGTATCCCTTCGCGTATACGCTGGCCATCATGGCTATCGACAAGAAACACTTCGGTAAGCTCAGCGATGGCGATCAGCAGATCGTAAGCGAGGTGTTTACGGACATGTACGAGCGATTCGAACTGCAGAACCGCGTCGACAACGAGCAGGCCGAAGTTGCGTTGCGATCGAACGGCCTGCAGTTCGTTGATGTCGACCTGAGTCGCATGGAAGCGATCCAGGCCAAAGTTGCGGAGACCAGCCGACGGATGGCGGGCGAGGGTGCGTTCTCGCTCGAGCTGCTCGATCAGATGCTCGAATATGTGCAGGCGTTTCGTGCAGGCGCCGGGCAAGAGCCGGCCGCCGCAGCTGGCGCGGAGTGAGCGAAGAGGTTCGGCAAACCGGGTTCCTTGCGCGGGCTGACCGGGCCGGCCAGTTCGTCGAAAACACTGCACTCGTCGTCATCCTGACGGCGATGATTCTCCTGGCCACCGCGCAGATCGTTCTGCGCAACTTCATGGATTCGGGCTTCGCCTGGGGCGACGAGGCGTTGCGGCTGATGGTGCTCTGGGTTGCGATGCTCGGTGCGGTCGCTGCGAGCCGTGAGAATCGTCACATCGCCATCGATGCGCTGGCCCGATTGATGCCGGAAGGGTTTCGGCCCTGGGTGGACATCGTCATTCGCGCCTTCACTGCGGCCGTGTCGCTGACACTCGCCTGGTATTCGTGGGAATTCGTCGCCGACTCCCGCGAATTCGAAGATACCTTGCTCAACGATTTGCCGGCGTGGTGGTTTCAGGTGATTTTGCCGGTCGGGTTTTTTCTGATCGGTTATCGCTACGCCATCTGGGCTCTGCGTGCGCTGCGCGACATCATCGCAAAGATCAAGGGTAACGCGGGCGCGGCATGATCATTGCGCTGCTTGCACTGCTGGCGTTGCTCGGCGCACCTTTGTTCGTTGTTATTGCGACGAGCGCGATGCTCGGCTACACGCAAAGCGAGATTCCATTATCGGTTATGTCGATCGAGGTATTCGGCATCGCCGAAATGCCGATCCTGCTCGCGATTCCGCTGTTTACGTTTGCGGGATACGTGCTGAGCGAGAGCCAGGCGCCGGCGCGTCTCGTGCACCTGACCAGTGCCCTGCTGGGCTGGCTGCCGGGCGGGCTTGCGATTGTGTCGATCGCCGCCTGCGCTTTTTTCACCGCCTTCACCGGTGCTTCAGGGGTGACGATCATTGCGCTCGGCGCATTACTTTATCCTGCCTTGATACAGGCGGGCTATGAGGATCGTTTCACCCTCGGACTCGTCACGTCGGCCGGCAGCCTCGGTTTGTTGTTTGCGCCGTCGCTGCCACTGATTCTCTACGGCGTCGTTGCCGAAATACCCATCGACGATCTGTTCCTGGCCGGCATTATTCCCGGCACGCTCATGATGGTCGCGATGGCCGCGCATTCGTTATGGGCAAACCGCGAGAACCGGACACCGCTCAGCGACTTCTCCGGCAGGCGGCTCGTCGCGGCGGTTCGCGATACCGCGTGGGAGATTCCGCTGCCGATCGTCGTGCTGGGCGGTATTTACAGCGGCTACTTTGCTGTATCCGAAGCTGCCGCCGTGACCGTCGTATATGCCGTCGTCGTCGAGGTCTTCATTCGACGCGACATACCGGTTCGCGAACTGCCGCGCATCATGCGCGAGTCGATGGTATTGGTGGGTGGGATTTTGCTGATCCTCGGCGTTTCGCTCGCGTCGACCAACTATATGATCGACGCCCAGGTGCCGGAGCAACTGGTCGGCTATGTGAATCGCTTCGTCTCCGGACCGACCAGCTTCCTGCTGCTGCTGTTTTGCTTTCTGCTGGTGCTCGGCGCGATCCTCGACATCTTCTCGGCGCTGGTCCTCGTCGTGCCGCTCATTTTACCGGTCGCCGCCGTTTACGGCGTGCACCCGATTCATCTCGGTATCGTGTTCCTCGCGACGATGCAGCTGGGGTTCCTGACACCGCCGGTTGGCCTCAATCTGTTCATTTCGAGCTATCGTTTCGACAAGTCGATTGTGTCAGTATATCTGGCGACGTTTCCGTTTCTCCTGATACTGCTGGCTTCGGTCCTGCTGATCACGTTCTGGCCCGCGCTGTCTCTGGTATTGCTCGGTCAGTAATGCGGAATTTTGCCTCGGAGGTAGAGTCTTAATGAAACGCTGGTTGCCGTCCTTGTCGGTGCTATTGGCCGGATGCCTGACGGCACCTTCCTGTTTCTCGATGCCCGAGTTCGCGTTGCCCGAGGGTTTCGTCGTCGAAGAACTCGTAGCAGGCGTGCCTAACGCGCGCGCCCTGGCGCTCGGCGACGACGGGACGCTGTTCGTCTCGACGCGACGAGCCGGTGAAGTCTATGCGGTTCGCGATGCGTTGAGTGGTAATCCCACGGTGCTGACGATTGCCGAAGATCTGAAGATGCCCAATGGCATCGCGTTCCGCGACGGCGACCTGTATGTCGCGACGGTGTCGCAGTTGCTGCGCTACGCTGCGATCGAGGAGCGGCTCGACGCGCCCGGAGACCCCGAAGTTGTCGACGCTGCGTTGCCGGTTGAAGGCAAGCTCCATGCCTGGAAATACATCGCATTCGGCCCGGACGGAAAGCTCTATGTCAGCCTGGGTGCGCCATGCAACGTATGTGATAAGCCGGAGCTGGCCACCATGCTGCGGATGAATGCCGACGGCAGTGAGCGCGAAGTCTATGCATACGGCATTCGCAACTCGGTCGGATTCGACTGGCATCCGGATACCGGCGAGCTGTGGTTCTCCGACAACGGTCGCGACATGATGGGCGATGACATTCCGCCATGCGAACTGAATCGCATTACGGCGCCGGGGCAGCATTTCGGTTTCCCGTTCTGTCATGGATCGAACATTCGCGATCCGCAGTTCGGTGATCTCGGGCGTTGCGAGGAATCCATTGCTCCCGTCCAGGCGCTCGCGCCGCATGCAGCACCGCTGGGGATTGCGTTCTACACGGGCGACCTGTTTCCGGACGACTACGCCGGCAACGTGTTCATTGCCGAACACGGTTCCTGGAATCGCAGCAAGTCGGCGGGCAAAACCGGTCACCGCGTGACGCTCGTCAGGCTGGAGGGCGGTACGGCAATCAGTTACGAGCCATTCATGGAAGGATTCCTCACGGCGAGCGACGAGACGCTCGGGCGCCCGGTGGATGTCCTGGTGGCGCCCGACGGCGCGCTGCTGGTCAGTGATGACCTGCGCGGCGTCATTTACAGAATCAGTTACCGGCCCGGTAGCGAATAACACTTCGCTCCACGCGGAGGAGACAGGGAATGCGATTGATCCGATTCTTGTGGAAGGCGCTCAACAACCTGGTGCGTCTGGTACAGATCATCATTCTGCTGGCGATCGTCGCAATCATCCTGGCGAGCCTGACCGATCGGGGCATCGAGATGCCGGATTCTGCGGCGCTGGTGGTCGCACCGTCCGGCGCGCTGGTCGAACAACTCGAGGGTGATCCGCTCGAGCGCGCATTCGCGGAAGCGGGCGGTGGCCGGGTGCGCCAGACGCTCGTGCACGATATTACCGAGAGCCTCCAGTTGGCCGCCGATGACGAACGCATCAAGGGTGTCGTGTTGATGCTCGATGAAATGGAAGATGCGGGCCTCGCGAAGCTGCAGGAGGTAGGGGAGTCGATCGAAGTCGTCAGAGCGGCCGGCAAGCCGGTGATCGCCGTCGGCGATTCGTACTCTCAGGCGCAGTACTATCTCGCCGCGCATGCCGATGAGATCTACCTGCACGATCTCGGCGTCGTGCTCATCGACGGTTTCGACTACTACCGTGCCTTCTTGCGCGACGCACTGGACAAGTTCAAGGTCGATATGAACGTGTTCCGCGTCGGCAAGTACAAGTCCTTCATCGAACCGTTCACGCGCAACGACATGTCTGATGAGGACCGCCAGGCCAGCGAGCGCTGGCTCGGCACGCTGTGGTCTAACTACACGCGCGATGTTGAGGCCGCGCGCGGTCTCGATGACGGCGCGATCGAGGCATTCGCGAATCTCTTCCTCGAGAAACTGGCGGCGACGCAAGGCAATACGGCGCAGATGGCACTCGATGCGGGTCTCGTCGACGTCCTGGGTGATCGGCGGGCATTCATCGAGCGAGCGATCGAGATCGCGGGCCCGTCCGAAGCCGATGATGAAAGATTCAGCGGGATCGACGTGGGCAGCTATCTCGCCGTCATGCGTTCCGACCGTTTGCTCGAACGCAAGGATGCCAAGATTGGAGTCCTGGTTGCGTCCGGTGAGATCGTCGACGGCGAAGCGCCACGCGGTGTCGTGGGTGGAGATACGCTGGCCGGCCTCGTCGACCGCGTTGCTGACGACGAATCGATCAAGGCCCTGGTGTTACGCGTCGACAGTCCCGGCGGCAGCATGTTTGCATCCGAAGTCGTATTCGCGGAACTACAGCGCCTCAAGCTGGCGGGCAAGCCACTGATCGTCTCGATGAGTTCGACGGCCGCATCCGGCGGGTACTATATTTCGATGCCTGCTGACGAAATCTGGGCGGGCGAGAGCACGATTACCGGATCAATCGGCGTCGGTGCATTCGTACCCACTTTTCAAAAGGCACTCGGATCGGTCGGCGTGACGATTGACGGCTTCGGCACGACATCCCTGGCCGGTCAATTACGCCTCGATCGCGAACTCGGTGACGAGGCCAGGCAGATCCTGCAACTCGGCGTCGAGGAAGCCTACCGGGTCTTCGTGGACAAGGTTGCGACGTCGCGAGACATGTCGGCCGAGCGCACGGAGAACCTGGCGCGCGGTCGCGTATGGATCGGTAGCGATGCGCTTGAGCTCGGGCTCGTCGACCGGCTCGGTTCGCTGAATGATGCGATCGCGTCGGCCGC
>JBLYYV010000323.1:0-6192 GCA_048550095.1 Gammaproteobacteria bacterium | reverse complement strand
GAAACATCGCGGAGATCGCCCGCGCCGGCCTGGTGCGGGCGTCAGCCCAGCAGGACATTGTCGAGAATTGCGGCCGTCAGCAATAAACCGAGTTGCACGATTGACGCCGCGAAGGTCCGCCACGCCTGTGAGACGCTCGGCTGCAGGAACAGCTTCACACTGGCCCAGATGAAGAACACGCCGCCCGATAACGCCCCGACGAAGTAGATCCAGCTCATACCGTAGAAGACCGGCAGCAGGGACAGGACCACCAATACCACCGCATGCGCGAGAATCGTCCCGGTCGACACTGACTCGCTGGTGATGACCGGCAGCATCGGCACGCCAGCCGCCCGATAGTCTTCCTTGCACGCGAATGCCAGCGCCCAGAAATGCGGCGGTGTCCAGAGAAACAACACGACGGCGAGAATCATCGGCGCGGGCGCGAGGGTCGCGCCGGTTGCGGCCGCGCCCGCCATGACCGCGAAGCTCCCTGCCAGGCCGCCGATGACTATATTCATCCACGTGCGTGTCTTCAGCCATACGGTATAGACGACGCCATACGTGAATGCGCCGAGGAAAATGTAAGCCGCGGCCTCCACATTCGTCGCGACCGCAGCAACGACCAGCGAAGCGATCAACAGCCCCCCGAGAGCCGTCAGCCAGTAGGTATTGGCGTTCAGCTTGCCGGTTACGAAGGCGCGTTTGCGCGTCCGTTTCATGCGTGAATCCAGGTCGCGCTCGTAGAGCTGATTAAACGCTCCGGCCACCGATGATGCGACGAGCGTCGCCATACCGAGCAGGAAAATCTGCAACGGCGTCAACGTGGCACCGGGGCTTACCGCGACTCCGGCGAGCGCGCAGGCCATGATCAGGAAGCCGAGGCGAACCTTGGCCGCGTGGTATATCAGTTTGACGGTCGCACTCATATTTTCGATGTTGTACTTGTTTGTAGATCCGGGGGAACCGACGGCGACTCTGTCGGCAGGGATTCATTTTAGCGTATCCGGGACGGAAAGGAGAGTGCGGCTGAACGGCCGGCTACGTGCTCGGGCCAGCGCGGTCCCCGGAGCCAGCGTCGGGCTCGCCGGCCTGCCCCACAGCCGCTTCCTGCAGCGGAAAACTGGACTGTGCGACGTCCGAAAGCGGTGGCGACCGGGTCTCCCGATACAGGATAAACAGGCCGCTCGAAGTGATGATGGCAGCCCCGCACCACGCGTAGATGTCAGGGATTTCGTTCCAGAAAACGTAACCGGCGGCCGCGGCCCAGATCAACGCGGTGTACTCGAACGGCACGATCACCGCGACCGGTGCACGCTGGTAAGCAGCGTTGATCAGCACGATACCCAAACCGCCGAAGACGCCACACACGGCGAACATGAACCAGTCGAAAGCGTCCGGCCATTGCCAGCCCGGTACGCATAGCACGCCCGCGACCACTAACGGCGCCGCAAACAGATTAATGCTCAGGGACAGTGTCGTCTCCGTGTTCGCGAGTTTGCGGGCGGTCAACGCCAGCCCGGCGTAAAACGCAGCACCGATGACGGCGTAGATCGCCGCCGGATGAGCCGCACCGAAGCCGGGCCGCAACACCACCAGGACGCCGACGAAGCCCGCGACGACCGCGGCCCAGCGCAACGGACCGACAGCCTCGCCCAGGATCGGCCGCGACAGCGCCGTGACGATCAACGGCGCGGCGAAAGCATAGATGACAATGTCGGCCAGCGGCACGAACCGCAGCGCGTGGAAGAACGAGAACATCGACCCGACCATCAGCAGCGACCTGAACACATGCCAACCGATTCGGCGCGTTCGCAGATCGGCCAGCTGCCCGCGCACCGCCGTGAATCCGATCAACAGCGCCACCGAGATCACCGACCGCACGAATATCAGCTGCGCCAGCGAATACTTCTGCATCAGCCAACGCGCCGTCACATCGAGCCCGACCAGGAAAAACACGGCCAGGCACATGTACGCGATGCCGCGGCCGACCGAGCCTGCGGGCATCGAGCTGTTATGTTGATCTTCGCCGTTCATGCCGTTGCCGCCGTCACCATCTCCGCTGCATTCAAGCCCATCGAGGACCCCGATCGAACCATATAATCGCGGGTTATACGCGGATAACAACAACTACGTTCACGGGCGCCGGCATTGCGACTAACGTACCCCCATCAAAGGTACGCATGCATGGCAATGAATACGGCGGAAACACTCGACCTGACTCGCCTCGGCGGGATCGATGCCTATGACGAAATCGAGTCTCGTCGGCGCGCGCTCGATCATTGCAACGAGTTGTTCGCAGGCTTGTCGGCGCAGGCGCGCGTCGCCTGGGCGTTGGAGCACCTTCCCGACCGGCAGGTCCTGACATCGAGCTTCGGCGCGCAGGCCGCGATTTCTCTACACCTCGTTACGCAATTGAAGCCGCGGATTCCGGTGATCTTCATCGATACCGGCTACCTGTTTGAGGAAACCTACCGGTTCGTCGACGAATTGACGGAACGACTCGACCTGAATTTGCAGGTGTACCGGGCCGCGACCAGCCCCGCGTGGCAGGAAGCACGTTTCGGCAAACGGTGGGAGCACGGCATCAAAGGCATCGAGGCCTACAACTACGACAATAAGGTCGAACCGATGGAACGCGCGCTGCGCGAGCTCTCGGTGGGTACCTGGTTCGCCGGGCTGCGGCGCGATCAGACCCTCGCCCGCTCGAAGGTTCCATACCTGGACTGGGCCGGTGACCGCTGGAAGGTCCATCCGATCGCCGACTGGTCCGACCGCGACGTCTACCTGTATCTGAAAGACAACGACCTGCCCTATCACCCGCTATGGAAAGAGGGCTACGTGTCGATCGGCGACGTCCACACGACACGGTCGCTCAACGATGTCGATACGGTGGAGAAAACCCGCTTCTTCGGACTGAAACGGGAGTGCGGCCTGCACGAGATCGACCTCTCGGGCCTCTGATCCGCCAGTTTCCGCTCGCTTCGTTTACGCCGCGTCAGCGATCTCGTTGCCGCAGCCACCGCGCGTAGGCAACGGGATGTCGGCGAGCAACGCATCGACTTCCGCCTGGGTCTCGAGGTCCGCGGCCTCGCGGGTCAGCTCGGGCGTCAGGTGCGGCGCGAACAGCGACACGAAATCGATCATGTAGCCGCGCAGGACCGTCTCGCGACGAAATCCCAGCCACGTCGTGCAACGCGGGAACAAACCCTCCGCCGACATCGATACGAGGTCTTCTTCGTCGGCACACTCGTAGGCCAGCCCCGCGACGATCCCAACACCCATGCCCATGCGAACGTAGGTCTTGATGATGTCCGCATCCCGCGCCGTAAATACGACGTCGGGCTCCAGTCCGTGTTCGGCGAACGCGTTCTTGAATGACGATTCACCGGTCACGCTGAATACATAGGTTACGAGCGGATACCCCGCAAGTGTGTGCAGATCGAGTTCGGAATCGTCCGCTACCAGCGGGTGGTTTTTAGGCGCGAGCACGATGCGATCCCAGTGAAAGCAAGGCAGCAGGACGAGACCGGGGAACAGGTGCCGCGAACCGGTCGCGATCGCGAAGTCGACCTGATCGTTGGCGACCAGTTCCGCGATTTGCTCGGAAGTCCCCTGGTGCAGTTCGAGGTTGACCTTCGGGTAGCGCTCGCGGAAATCTCGAATGATTTCGGGCAACACGTAGCGCGCCTGCGTGTGGGTCGTCGCGATTGACAGTGTGCCCTCTTCCTCTCCCGACAGGTCGCTCGCCAGGCTGCGAATATTATCGACCTCGCGCATGATCCGGCGCGCTCTCGCGATCACGTCGCGGCCCGCCGGGGTTATCGCCGCGAGGCTCTTGCCTTTGCGCGTGAACAGCTGCACCTTCAGTTCCTGCTCGAGCAGCTTCAGCTGCTTGCTGATACCCGGCTGGCTCGTATACAGACGCTCGGCCGCGGCCGTGATATTCAGACCGCTGTCGGCAATGGCGAGCAGGTATCGGAGTTGCTGGAGGGTCATGGGTGTATGCTGGGAGTGGCGCGGCGAGTATGGGGCACCGCAAAGATGCGACTCATATAACCATTAGTTACATGAGGCTGTCAAACACGCGGCCGACTATCGGCCAGATATAGCCCCTCGTAATATGCGCAGATAAATATTTTATTTTTTAGTGACTTGCGCAAGCAGTATCGTAGCGTCCCGGCCTGACAACAAGAAAAAATGAATCACTTCCCGTTATTCGCGCAGCTGCGGAATCGACCCTGCCTCGTCGTCGGCGGCGGCGAGGTTGCGGCCCGCAAGATCGAGCTCCTGAGGCGCTCCGGTGCCCGCGTATCGGTGAACGCCCCCGAACTCAACGCCGAGCTGACGCAACTCGCGGCAAACGGCGACATCGAGCATATCGCCGGCCGCTTCGAACCCGGGCTGGTGGCCGAAGCGGTCCTGACAATCGCCGCGACATCCGACCGCGCCGTCAATGCACAGATCGCGGGCGCCGCGGCCGCGCTGAATCGCCTCTGCAACGTCGTCGACGACCCCGAGCTGTCGAGTTTCGTGGTTCCGGCCATCGTGGATCGATCGCCGATCGTCATTGCCGTCGGCAGTGGTGGCGAAGCGCCGGTGCTCGCGCGCCGATTGCGTCAGCAGATCGAGAGCTGGCTGCCCGATCGGATCGGCGAACTCGCGACCTGGGCCGGCAAGTGGCGCACGTCCGTCCGGGAGCACATCGGTACGCATGCCGGCAGGTTGCGCCTGTGGGAGTCGGTTTTCGACGGCAAGCCCGGCCGCGACGTACTCACCGGTAATGCCGAAGCGGCGGATGCGCGAATGCGAACCTTGCTGGAGAACGAGAGCGGCGCGGTGAACAGCGGCGTGGCGTGGATCGTTGGCGCGGGTCCGGGCGACCCGGGGCTCATGACGCGACGCGGACTGCAATTGCTGCAGACGGCCGACGTCGTCCTGCACGACCGACTCGTGCCACGCGACATACTCGAGTTTGCGCGGCGCGATGCACAAATCGTCAGCGTCGGAAAAACACCAGGCGGCCCATCGGTCCCGCAGGAGCACATCAACCGGCAACTGGTCGAACTCGTCGCAGCGGGCCATCGTGTCTGCCGACTGAAGGGTGGCGATCCGTTCATCTTCGGTCGCGGCGCGGAAGAAATCGCCGCGATCGCCGACGCCGGCCTGAACTGGGAGGTCGTTCCCGGTGTCACATCGGCGAACGGCTGTGCGGCAGCCGCCGGCATCCCGTTGACGCATCGTGACCATGCCGACGCGGTCACGCTGGTCACGGCGCACCGGGCGAATGATGCCGCCGGCGATGATCCGGACTGGGCGTGGCTGGCGCGCGGCAGGCAAACGCTGGTCATCTACATGGGCGTGCGCAGGCTGCGGGAAGTCAGCCAGAACCTGGTCGACCATGGCAGGCCTGCAACGACTGGGGCGGCGCTGATCGAGAATGGCACGACGACACGCCAACGCATCGTTGGCGGGACGCTCGGCGACATTGCGGCGCTCGCCGCGTCCGCAGAAATCCGGCCGCCCGCGATACTGATCGTAGGCGACGTGGTCGGGGTCGCTGATAAACTGACCGACATGAACCAGGCGCGGGCCGACGAGTCAGCGACCGTCGCCACAACGAACTGAATAACCACTCGACTCCACGCGGGAGAAAACAAATGATCTACAACAGTATCCTGGATACGATCGGCGATACCCCCGTCGTTCGTCTGAACCGAATCGCCCCCGATCATGTCGACATGTTCGTCAAGGTCGAATCATTCAATCCGATGGCGTCCGTCAAGGATCGGCTCGCGTTTGCGATCATCGACGACGCGGAAAAAAACGGGCTGCTCAAACCGGGACAGACCGTCATCGAAGCCACTTCGGGTAACACCGGCATCGCGCTTGCGATGGTCTGCGCGGCCAAGGGCTATCAGTTCGTCGCGACGATGGTCGAAACGTTTTCGGTCGAGCGGCGCAAGATCATGCGCGCATTGGGCGCCAAGGTGATCCTGACACCCGCGGCGGAGCGCGGCAGCGGCATGGTCCGTCGCGCGGAAGAACTGGCGGAACAGCACGGCTGGTTCCTCGCTCGACAGTTCGAGAATCCCGCGAACCCGGCATACCACGCGCAAACCACCGGACCTGAAATCCTGCGCGACTTCGCCGGACGGCGCCTCGACTATTGGGTGACGGGCTGGGGAACCGGCGGCACGATGACCGGCGCCG
>JBLYYV010000322.1:0-12164 GCA_048550095.1 Gammaproteobacteria bacterium | reverse complement strand
CGGGGCCTTCGCTTTCCGAGGTCTGAGTAGCATCTTGCCGGCCCGGGATGGCGCGAACCTCCCGGGCCTGGCATTTTATGTTTCATGCCACCCCGAATTAGGGTTTTTTTTCGCCCTTATGTCGAGTCGGGCTCAATCTGCACGCTCAGCGGCCGACACCGTCATTGGGACCGTTTATAGAGGCGATGCAATGAGTACGCAAATCACGGGTGTGAGTCCGGGATCGCAGGTGCAGCCGACGACCGACAAGTCGTCTTCGGCCGCCGAGGCGAAATCGGACGCGGTCGGCGGCCAGGATTCGAAGGCTGCCGAGGCGGAGACGGAGGTCAAGGCCGTCGAGCAGCCGACGACGGTCGAGGTGCAGTCCGACTCTGCTCACCGCAACAACGAGGCGCTCGGCAAACACGTCGATACCTTCGTTTGAGTAATCGGCAGCGGCCCGGACATCGACCGATGTCCGGGCCGCTGCAATTATGATTTCGCGTCGGGCAGGTCGAGCGGATCGGGCGCCACGCGACAGATCTTGATGCCGATATTCGCGCCGGTGAACAGGCTTGCGAGCGATTCGGGCATTTTCTCCAGGCCTTCGTCAACGTCCTCGCAGTTGACCAGTTCGCCGCGGCGATACCAGTCGAGCAATGCCCGCTCGGCTTCCGGCCAGCGCTCCCAGAAATCGAATACGACGAACCCCTGCATGCGGGCGCGCCGGTGAATCAAGCGGCGGTAGTTGATCGGGCCGTGCAACGGGCCCTCCGCATAATCGGTCGAGATGAATCCGCACAGCGCAACGCGTGCGTTGATCGCGAGGTGATCGAGTGCGGTATTCAGTATGTCGCCGCCGACATTGTCGAAGAACAGGTCGATGCCGTCGGGAAACAACCGGGCGAGACATTGCTCGACGTTGTCAGAGCGATAGTTGATCGCGGCATCGAACCCCAGGTCCTCACACAACCAGCGGCACTTGTCATTGGTGCCGGCGATGCCGACGATCTTGTTCGCGCCTTCGAGCCGGGCGATCTGACCGGCCATCGAGCCGACGCCGCCGGCTGCGGCGGAAATCAGCACATCGTCGCCGGCAGCCAGGTTGCCGCCCTCATGCAGTCCGAACCACGCGGTCACGCCGGCCTGACCGAGGAAGCTCAGCTGGGACGACAGCGGCTTGACCGGGTTTGTCAGCTTCTTCGTGCTATAGACGAATTCGGCACCGCGTGGCTGCTGCAGCGAATAGTCCTGCCAGCCGAGCGAGCCGACGAAATATTCGCCGACGGGGTAGTCGCGATGGCGGGATGCGACGATCTGGCCCACGCCACGGCCGCGCATGACTTCGCCGAGCGTCAGCCCTTGCAGGAAGCCGTCGTCGGGCGCCTTCAGATAGCCACGTTGCGCGGGTCCGGGTGCCAGGCAGATCGTGCGCACGAGGAACTCGTCGTCACGCGGCTCCGGAATCGCCGCGCTCGTCCACTCGAAGTGTTGCGGCCCGACCAGCTCGCCGGGTTTCGGATAGCCGGCGACACGCCATTGTCTGTTGATGCCTTCTGCCATCGACTAATGCAATGGTGTCGCCGGCGTTGGCCGGATCAGTAGATGTCGTAGCCGCGCCTGCTGAGATTCGTTTCGCAGGCCTGAAATCGAGACCATAGTTTCGCCGCCACGGAATTCGGGTCTTTCTGGTCGTCGCGCCATGCGTCCCACGCCTTGCCGAACGTCGCCGCATCTTTTGTTCGGCCAACCCAAAACATGCTGACCAGGTTGTCGCTTTGCAACGGAACCGCGATTTCCGACTGGTAGTCGTGTTTCTTGCCCCATTGCTCGTTGAAGTCGTTCACGATCTCCATGTATTCGCTAAACGAGCAACCTTCATTGAGCTCAAACTGGATAACGTCCATGTAGTCCGCGAGCGCCGGCAGTGGCAGCAACATCAGTGCAATCCAGAGTAACTTTTTCATCATTTTTCCTTTGGAGTTTTTGATGGGAACCGATCGGTCGAGATAAACCCGATCAGGCATGCCCAGCATACTCCCGCGGGATGACGATGCTCAACACGATCTCGCCCTCGGCTCGCCGGGGCGGGCCTAGGGGGTTCCCAGATTGGTCATGCCGGCCAGATCCGGTTGGCCGTAGCGTGCGTATTAATTAATGTGTCAGGTTAATCGACCCCCACGCGCAGGTAAAAGAAGATGTACATCAATTTCTGGTACCCGGTCGCCCTCAGCGACGAGGTCAAGAACGACGAACCTTTGCAGGTCCAGATCCTGGGGCTTCCATTCGTCGCGTTCCGCGATACCGACGGGAATCCGCACGTATTGAGCGATACGTGTGTGCACCGTGGCGGCTCGCTCGGCAAGGGCTGGGTTCGAGACGGTTGCGTCATCTGTCCTTATCACGGCTGGGAATTTGGCGGCGACGGCAAATGCACGAAGATACCGACGCTTGCGGACGACCAGCATGCGCCGCCGCGTGCGAAGGTCGACAGTTACCCGACGCATGAGAAGTACGGAATACTGTTTGCATTCCTCGGTGACCTGCCCGAGAGCGAACGACCCCCGCTATATGACATTGATGTGTTCGACGCCGAAGGTTGGCGCGCGAACGACATCGTCACGTTTGAGGTCGGCGCATACTACGAGCGGTCCGTCGAGAATGGTCTCGATGCCGCGCACAACGAGTTTGTGCACCCCGCGCAGGGAAGTCCTTCGATCAGGGAGTCCATCCAGCGGGAAGATATCAACGTCGAGGACGAGTCTTCCTGGGGTAGTGGCTTCATGATGCGCTACAGCGGCTACGCGAGCCAGGGGACGCGCAAGCTCGGCGAAGGAGTCGGTGGGACGCGCGCGGGCTCGTCGCATTATGGCCCGAATACGCTGATCACTCGAATTCGCTTCACCGAAGAAAAAGCCTTCGAACAGGTGTTTTTCGAGGCGCCCGTCGACGAAAACCGGACGCGAATCTTTTTCGTCAACATGCGTTGCTTCATGCTGGAGCCCGAAAACGATCAGCGACTGATCGACATCAACATGAACATTGCGCACGAGGACATTCGCATCATCGAGGCGCTGAACCCGGTGCGCACGCCCGACACGACGACGAAGGAAGTGCTGTTGCCGCAGGACAAGCCGGTCGTGCGCTACAGGCAGTTTCTGCAGGAATTCGAGAATCGTGGCTGGCGCATCGATCAGAAAGCGCTCCGCGCGCAGCGTGGCGACGTCGCGTTCGCAATTCCGTCGCCGGAGCGGCGCACCTCGAAGAACTGGGTGCTAGAGGAAGTGCCGCTGATGCCAGCGACCGAAAAGACCGCCGCAGCTAAGCCACGCGCTGTCTGAGCGACTACTTTCCGGCAGGCACCGGCGTGCGTTGCTTCGAGTAGGTCTCCCATGTCGCCATATTCGGCTCGACCCATTCCGTGGGAGCGTGCAGAAATTTCGGGTAGTTCTCCTCGGCATAGGCCAGCACGTGCGGAGGAAGCTCGTCGGTGCTGTCCAGCGAAAACACATTCGTGATGCCGATGATGCCGCCCGGTCGATTGTCCATCAGCATCCACGGGTGCCATGGTGCGACTTTCTGCCACGCGCCGGTGTAAGGCACTTTCATCATGTCCGGATTATTGAGATCGGACAGCCGTGAGTGCAGCTGGAAGTACTCGCTCGTCCGGTACCACTCGCCGAAGTTTTCGCGCGGCCATTTCTCCGGGGGGAGTGGCGACGGCCACCGCGTGTTGACGGCGAATGAGCAGACGGCGCGGTCGCCGAAGACGTCCCATGGCAGGATGAACGGGAACTCAACCGTCTCGAAGCCTTCTTCCTCGTTACCGAATTTCTGCTCGAATTTCGGCGCATAGTGTGAGTTGACCGGGTCGTTGTTCGTGTGGAACACCTCGACCGTCTCGCCCGTGAACGGGTTCGTCCATTCCTCCAGGATCCGGTCTTCTTTCAGGTCGAGATAGAACACCACCTCGCGGTGCAGGTTCTGAAACCGGCCGTCCGGTAAGCGGCTGACGCGGCTCATGCCGAAGCCCTGGATGCGGAACAGCGGCTTGATGACTTCCTGGGTGCCGATCACGGAATACTGCGTGCCGCCGAAGAAACCGCAGGTCTCGACGCCGTCCTCCAGGCTCGATACGAGTTTGACCCAGGCAGTCAGGTTGTCTTCGGGCTTCGTGAAATCGAGGTTCAGGCTTTTTGCGGCGCGGGCGGACTTTGGTGTCAGAGACCCGGCACCGAGCAGGGCTGAGCCGCCCACCAGCGCACCGAGGCCGAACAGCGCCGAACGACGGTCCATTTGCTTTTCGTCCATGACGCGTCGCGTCGGGTCGAAGTTCTCAAACATGGCGGGTCCCCCTCTCTATTACTGTTGGTGTTAATCATGCCATAGGGGGTTGTTGGCGGCATCGTGGGCCAAGACGGGGTCGAGGGAGCAAGAAGGGGTCAGATCTAAAGATCTGACCCCGATCGCGGAAGGTTAAAGAACGCCCGCGGCTCGGATCAGCCGCGGGCGTTGGTATTGGCCCTTATTCGGCGGCGGGGGACACCGCCGGGGAGCCAAGACGGACGCCGACGGTATGCGCGTGGACCGTATTGGTCGAGCGCACGTAGCGTCCAGCTGCGTGCATCGAGTAGGCCACCGTCGAGCCGTCGAGCTTGTCACCAAGCGTTTCGACGAAGCGATCGTAGCTGCGGAACAGCTGCACCCGGTCGCGCTCCAAAATCGCGTAACGCGTGCGTTTGTCGCTGTTGCCGAGACCGACAATTGTCGGCGCCGCCGGCAACTCGGTCAGGTCGATGACGACATTCCCGATCTTGATGTGATGGCGCTTGCCGAGATCGGGATTCTCGAGATCCGGCACGATGCCGTCCGGGCCGATGGTCAGGAATGGCGCGGTCGTGCCGTTGGGCAGCCAGCCGATGCCGAGCTTCGCGCGCGCGGTCGCAATGTCGACGACCGTGCGGCCGGTGAAGTCGGGCGGAGCTGCGCCGAACTCATTGACGAATCCGTAAACGATGAGCGGTGTCTCCGGTTCGACAAAGCCCAGGCCGAGGGTCGACGTGTCGACTTCGTAGTTCTTCGGATCGGCGTCCTGGTCCGGCGTCATGCCGGTGCCGCTGAAGTCGAACAGGTCGACCGGACGACGATCGATGCCGCGCAGATTCATGCTCAGCAGGCCAGTCGTTATGCTGTTCGCCATGCCGGACAGATGCGTAATCTTCAGACGCACACGGCCCTCGGTCGCATCCATGGTCAGGCCGGGCAGCGCCGGGTCGGACGTGATGGTGCCGAGAATGCGCACGCGTTGACCGACAGAAATGTCGTTGGTGTCGATGTCATCCCGCGGATGACCCGCCTTCGTCACGATCGTGTTGCGGCCGATCGTCACTGCGACGTTGTCGTTGAACACGACGCTGCCGGACGTCGGCACGATCGTCGCACCTCGCACTGTCAGCGTATCGTTTTCGCGCGCGACCACGTTGCCGATCACGGCGTCATAGTCGTGGCCGGGAACGCTGTCGCCCGCCAGTACCGTCGCGGCGGTGAATTCGCGTGCCTCGACGTTCAGCGTGCCTTTGGCAACGGTGGGCGTGCCCGCGCCGAGCGCATTCAGCGCGCGCAGACCTTCCGATCCGCTGTACTGGGTGCCGTCAACCTCGAATTCCGTCTCGTCCGTCACGTCGACGGTGAACGGGCCGAAGTCGCCGTCGCGGCGATGCCACGGGCGTAGCTTCACGTCGTAGCTCATCGCGTCGAAGTCGACTGACACGAGCGGCCCGCGAATGCGCAGGTCCTTCTCGTCGACCGGGCCGATATCGGCGATCAGGAACGGCGCGGTCGTGACCACGGGCGTGGCCTGCGTCGTGTCGACCCGATGCGATGCGTCGAGATCAAAATCGATCTCGAGGAGTGCCGGCAGTCCGCGGCGCACGACAAGGCGATCCTGGTCCTCGAGTCGAACGCGGAGCGTATATTCACCCAGCAGGTTGCCATCCGTGTCCTGGACGATGGCCGGCACGGCTGCGCCATCGACCTCGACCTGCACGTCGGAAGTCGTGTAGTCGATCGTGATCGCACCGCCGACATAAACGCCCGCTGGCACCTGTGCCGCGGTAAACATCTCGGTCAGGTCGACGTATTGCGTGAAGTCGATCCGTGCCCGATTCGGCAACGTTTCGACGATCGTTCCGTCCGCGCGTTCGAGCGTGATGGAAGTGATGTCGACGGCATAGGCGGCGAAATCGCCCTCCGCATCCGTCAATGTGATCAAGGCGGTGCCAGTGTCGTCGGCTTCGGCAAGCTGCACGCCGTCACCGCCGGAGCCACCGCCGCAGCCGGTCAAGAGACCCGCCGTCAGAAGCAGCAGGAACGCCGACAGTAGCGGTTTGCGCACTGCGGGCCAGGTTCGGTATTTCATCGTACTCTCCCTGAGAATTGCGAACATACAGGGTGGATAACGTGCGGCGTCGGATTCGGTTGACGCGCAGTCGATGAAGTTCGCCAGTGGGAGTGCAGTCTCTTAAGACCAGCGTTGAGCTTTGACATAACCGACCGCATTACGGAAACACGCATTTCCGAAGAGCGACATCTGCTACGCTCGATCGTGAGATGAAAACAACAGCAAAATCCGCGAGTCATTCTCAAAGCGCGATTCGCGACCGCGCAAAACAGATGGGTTATTCGATTCAGGAGTGCTTCGCGTTCGAGGGCTGCTATTTCATCCTCGATGCGAGTACCAGCGTCGTGATTGCCGGCGCCCAGGATTTCCTCGCGTGGGATGATGTGGTGCGCTGGGTACACGAAGCCGGCAGCGCGCCGACCCTGCAGTAGCGTCGTTCGGCCGTCTGGCGACGCTAGCCGCCGCGCTTCCCGGAGCCGGACTGTCCCGGCGCGCGCTGCTGCTGCATTCGGTCGCGAATTTCCTGTTGTTGCTGGGGACTCATGGAGTCCCAGCGGTCCCGCATGCGTTGCCGTTGCTCCGGAGTCGTGTTCTCGAAGCGTTCGCGCATGCGCTGCCGTTGTTCTGGCGTCGTGTTCTCGAAACGTTCCCGCATGCGCTGTCGTTGTTCGGGCGTCGTATTCTCGAGCATCTCACGCATGCGTTCACGTTGCCCCGGCGACATGTTTTTCAATCGTTCACGTTGTTCGGGTGTCATGTTCCTGAGGCGCTCACGCTGCTCCGGGGTCATGTTCTGCAGCCGCTCGCCCGCTTTTTGACGTTGTTCCGGTGTCATGCTCTCGAAGCGCTCGCGCAACTGCTCGCGTTGTTCGGGTGGCAGTTGCCGGAAGCGCTGGAAATTCTGGCGCAGCTGTTGCTGCTGCTCCGGCGTCATCTGCTGGAAGCGCTGATACTGGTTACGGACACGCTCACGTTGCTCCGGGTTGAGCTGTTGCCAACGTTGCAGCCGCTGTCCGGCCTGCTTGCGTTGTTCCGGCGTCATGCCGGCCCAGCGGCTGGCGCCGGTCGCGAGACGTTGCCTGCGTTCGGCGCTCAGGGAATTCCAGTTGCCGGAGAATCGATTCAGCACCTGCTGCTGCTCCTGGCTCAGCTGCTCCCACGCGAGCGCATGACTATCCGCGAACGCGGCGCCGCTCGTCATTACGGTCACGAGCAGCGCAATCGCGCCGATCGCACTCCGCCTGCTAGTCCGAATCACTGTCTGTGCTCCTGCCATCAGATTCCTCGTCCTCGATGTTGTCCAGCAGTTCCTGCGGGACGCTGTCGAAAAATTTCTCCCATTCTTCCGTTTCCTCGGCCCAGTTGCCGAGGAACTCGATCAGTTCTGCGTCGGGTTCGGCGTCCGAGCCCCATGCCGGGGTCGTCAGTGCCAGCCCGCACAGCAAAGCAAGACGTTGCCGCTGTTGTTTCAACCGGCGGTCTCCAGGTCGGCGTCGGCCAGCCAGGCAAAGAACTCGAGATCCTCGAGCATCTCGAGCTCACCTTCGTCGAGCAGGATGTCGAAGTCCGCGACTTCATCTGCGGTCAGCGGTGCGATAGTCGTCGGGTCCTCGACCGGTCCACCGGCCTGCCAGACCCCGACCGCGACCGCTGCTACCAGCGCGGTGACACCGGCGGGTACCCACCAGTCGACACCCCGGCCGCGCGCGCGCGGCATTTCGTCGAGGGCTTTCTGGCGGGCCCGATTCAGGCGCGACAACGTTGCCGCGTCGAGTTCGTCGGCGGAGCGGCGCAGCCGCCGCCCGGCCTCACGCGCGAACTCATTTTCGGCGTTGTTCAGGGCGTTGCTGTTTGTATCGGGTCGTTCGTTCATGACCAGTGATCTCCGAGGGTGGCGCGCAGGCTGCGTACCGCCCTGTAGTAATGCTGTTTGACGCTGCCGTCGCTGCAGCCCATCGCGGTCGCGGTGTCAGCAACGTCGAGTCCTTCCATGGCCCGCAGCAGGAATGCCTCTCGTTGGCGTTCCGGCAGCTCACCGACGGCTTGTTCGAGCACACTCATCGCATTGTCCAATCCGGCCTGTTGTTCGGGGCTCCGCATAGCCGGGTCCGGTGCCGAGGCTACCGGGTCTTCCCGGTCGTCGTCGGACGGCCGGGAAAACCAGCTCATGACGCGGCCGCGTACCGCCTGCCCGCGCTGGTGATCGATGATGCGGTTGCGGAGGACGCGGAAGAATAGCGGCGCCCACTCACTCTCCGGTTTCGTCGAATAGCGGCGGGTGAAGCGCATCATCGAGTCCTGCACGATGTCCAGGGCGTCGTCGGCATTCCGCACGGCGATGTCGGCGATGCGAAAGGCGCGTCGCTCGACTTCAGCCAGGAAGCGGTCCATCGCGAGCCGCTCGTTCAGTGTCCGGTCCTCCTGAGCGCTGCCCAGAGCATCATTTTCCATCGTCAATTCGGTGCAAGAGCAGTTCATACAATACATCAGCCGATCGCGGCCGGCGTCATCGACCTTATCCATACTGTTTCAACGACCGAACGGCCGATTGGTTGACCCGCAGGCGGTCGTGGTCTTATGTCAACGCTGTGCAATAATGCGGGACCATGACAATCGATGGTCCGGCCACGCCGGGCCGCAGAACAATAATTTGCTGCCTTCCGCAGCCAAATACAGGGAATCAACCATGAAGACCAAGTCAATCCTCGTTATTTTCGCCGCCGCCGTCGCGCTGTCGCTGCCACTCGGAGCGAGCGCCCAGCAGGAGCGCGACATGATCGAAGTGCTGCGCGCGCAGATCAATACGGACCGGCAGGCCGTCGTCGCACTGAACATGGACCTTTCGGAGAAGCAGTCGGAAGCTTTCTGGCCGGTGTATCGCGAGTACACCGAGAAGCGGGCCGAACTCTACGACCGGCGCGTGAAGCTGCTGACCGAGTTTCGCGACAGTCAGGTCGGGATGACGGCCGAGCAGGCGAAAAAGATACTGAAGGAATCGATCTACCTCGAGGACAAGCTCAACGACCTGAAACACAATTATCGGGCGGACTTCGAAAAGGTGCTCGGTCCGCGTCACACGCTGCGCTACTACCAGATCGAGAACAAGCTCGACGCAGTGATTAACTATGAGCTCGCCAGCGTCGTCCCGCTGCGCCAGTAATAAGTGTTTGAGAAACGCCGGTCGCTCATGACCGTTGGTCGTTGCATGGCCCTGCTCGGATCATTGCTGCTGGGCATGGTGTCGACGCCGAGCCTGGCTGGGGAGGGGGCGGTCGGCAGGATTGCCGTGATCGGCGCGACCGCTCGATCGGGCCGCGTGATCATCGCGCAGGCGCTCGAAGCCGGCTACGAAGTCGTCGGGCTGGCGCGCAGTCCGCAAAAGCTGACCATCGAGCATGAACGCCTGAAGGTATTCAAGGGTGATGTTCGCGACGAGTCGTCCCTGGAAGCGGTGCTTACGGGCAATGAGGCGGTGATCTGCATGGTCGGCTACCCGACGCCGAAGGATCCCACGCAACAGATCGGCGAGGTCGATTTGTATACCGTCATGGGCAGCAACCTGATCGCGGCGATGAAGAGCAAGGGCAACCGCCGCCTGATCATGGCGAGTTCGACCGGCGTCGAACACCGTGTCGACCCGGATGCGACGCAGCCCGAGGGCGAGTCGATGTCGGATCTGTGGCGCTTTAACGCGCGTCACCTGTATGGAGACATGGCGGACATGGAAGCGATGATCGCCGACAGTGGTCTCGAATACGTGATCCTGCGGCCGGGATTCATGGTTGAGGAGCCGGCGCGCCACGACCTTCAGTTCTCGACGAACGGCACGACGCCCAAGCAACGAACCATCACGTATGCGGATTTCGCCACCTTCACGCTCGACCAGGTGACGTCCGATGATTATCTCGGCGAGGCGGTCGGGATCTATTCCGATACGGTCATGGATCCCGTGGCGGAAATGAAGAAATTCCAGGAACAGATGAAGCAGAAGGCCAAATAGAAGCAGTTTGCGCGCGGGCCCGACAGCCAGGAGTACCACTATGTTTTTCAAGCAATCGCAGCTCGGCGTTGCCGTATTCTCGATTCTGCTGGCGGGCGCCGCGGTGGCCGGTGGGCATAAACGCGTCGTCCCGCCGCCGAAGATCGACGTCGATCCGCAGGTCGAAGCGGCGGTGACGGCGGTGATTCACGACACGGCGGAACGCTGGAACTCGCAGGACTTCGCGACCGTTTTGGAGCTCTGGGATCCGAACGAAGCGTTCCCCACGTATCTCGCGGAAGAGCAGGCGCAATGGTTCGTGGGTTGGGAGCGACTGCGTGAGTATCTCGATCCCCCGCGGGCAAATCCTGCGGTCGAGGCCATTCGCGAGGAGATGCACGACATCCAGGTCAAGCAGATCGCACCGGACCTCGCGGTCGCGGTCTGGTATATGCATTTCGAAATGAAGGTCATCGCCAGTAATCCAATCGGCGAAAACATCCGGGTCAGCGCAGTGTTGCGCGACACGCCGGATGGCTGGCGCTACATTCACTGGGCTGAGTCCCCCAAGACGGCGCCCGTCTATCTTGAGGACTTGATGGAAAAGGACGTCGAGCCGGGCTGGGACGAGTATTTCGAAGGCGCCAAGCAGCGCAAGCGTGAGGTCTGGCGCAAGAAACGCGAAGAGCAGAAAGCGGCCGCCGACTGACTCGTCGAATCTGACTTGCCTGACCTGATTGGGTGTTGAGTTCCCGTGCCTTGGCGAAAACTGCCGCTGCGCGCCGCCGACTGGTTGCCACCGGAAAAGAATCCGCTGCCCTATGCGGGCTTGATCAGTTCGCTCACGGGAGAGTTCGACTACGAATGCCACGTCGAAGGTGAATTGCCACCACTGAACGGCACATTGTATCGGGTTGGCCCGGGTCTCTACGACCGCGGTCCCGACCGGAAACGCATGTTGCTCGACGGCGACGGCATGGTCCAGATGCTGACCATCGAAGATGGCCGTGCAACGTACCGCAATCGCTTCGTTCGCACGGAGAAATACGAGGCAGAACAGGCGGCGGGTCGCTTCCTGTACCCGACCTTTTCTACGCATGGTTCGGGATCGTTCCTCCGCAATGTCGGGATGACGCTGCCGAATCAGGCCAACACGACGGTACTCGAATGGGCCGGTCGAGTGCTCGCGTTTGATGAATCCCAGCGACCGTACGAGTTGAACCTCGATCTTTCGACGATCGGCGAGACGGTGCTCGACGCGACCAGCCCCGATTTGAAGTACTGGGCGCACTGGAAGCTCGATGCCGCGCATGGCCAGGTCCATATGCTCGCATTGGAGCAGGGCCCTCGAATGACGGCGCATATCCTGTCGCTGTCATTGTCGGGCGATATCGTCGCGCGCCGCAGCTTCATGTTGCCGCGCGCGGTGTATTTTCATGACTGGTTCGTCAGCGAAAATCGTTTCGCATTCTGGTTGCATCCTGCGTTCATCGACCTGGCTGCGCTGGGGCGCGTGCTGATTGCGCGCGAGACGTTCGCATCCGCCATCCGCTGGAAACCGGAGGCCGGTACAAAGGTGTTCGTGATAAACCGAAACGATGACCGAAGTTGGACGTTCGACACAGATGCGTGCTGGATGTGGCATTCGATCAATGCCTACGATGATGGCGATGAGATGGTCTGCGACTTTATCGGCAGCGAACAGGGCGGCGGGCTCGGCGGCGAGGATTCGGCGCTGTTCGGCATCATGAAAGGCGAACGAGTGGCGCCCGCTGACCGTGCGGTCAACTTTATCCGACGAATGCG
>JBLYYV010000321.1:0-9759 GCA_048550095.1 Gammaproteobacteria bacterium | reverse complement strand
TCGATATACAGGTTCTGGCCCTCGGCCTGCAGTCCGGCGGGGTTGATGAAGTCGGCGATCGGGATGTTGCCGCGGGTCACCGGCGCCGGGGAGCCCGCGATATCGGCCTGGACGACGCCGTCTTCGCCGATCGAAATCGACTGCACACCGGTGGGCACGCTGATGGCCGGCTGGATTTCGAAGCCGGCCGCGGTCACGAGCCGGCCGGTCGCGTCGATCTTGAAGGAGCCGTCGCGGGAGAAGGCGAGCTGGCCGTCCGGGAGCAGCACCTGGAAGAAGCCGCGGCCGTTGACCGCGACGTCGAGTTCGTTGCCCGTCTGCACGGTGCTGCCCTGCGCGAAATTCTTCTCGGTGCCGACGATGCGCACGCCGGTGCCGAGGTTCATCCCGGTCGGGTTCTGCGTCGCCTGCGAGGTCAGTGTGCCGGCTTGGGCAACGTTCTGGTACAGCAGGTCTTCAAATACGGGACGTCCGCGCTTGAAGCCCATCGTGTTCACGTTCGCGAGGTTGTTCGAGACGACGGACATGCGCGTTTGCTGAGCGTCGAGTCCGGTTTTTGCTATCCAGAGGGATTCCATTTGTCGTTACTCCTCAGTAATCCAATCAGCTCATCCGCATCAGGCGGGTGGCGGCCTCATCCATTTTTTCGGCCTGGTTCATGCTGCGTACCTGCATCTCGAAACGCCGCGACAGTTCGATCATCTCGACCAGCGACTGCGCCGCATTGACGTTCGACGATTCGAGTTGTCCGCTGGCAATATGGACGTCGGCGTCCGGCAGGGCGGGTTCGCCGTCGATGCGGCGGAACAGGCCGTTGTCGATTCGTTGCAGATCCTCGCGGGGCGGGTTGACCAGCTTCAGCTGATCGACCTCGGTGAGGCCATTCGGCGGCGAGCCGAGCGGCACGACGGAAATGCGGCCGTCGCCGCCCAGGTCGATGCGTTCAAACTGCGGCATCGAGATCGGGCCGCCCTTGCCGAGCACGAGCTGGCCGGTGGCCGTTTCGAGCATGCCGGTCGGGCTGACGCGCAAGTTGCCCGCGCGTGTGTACGCCTCCTCGCCGTCGGGGCCCTGGACGGCCAGCCAGCCGTCGCCCTGGATGGCGACATCCAGCGTGCGTCCGGTCTTGAGCATCGCGCCCGCGCGCTCGCTCCAGCCTTCGCCGGCCATCAGCGCGTTGACGCGCGTCGGCAGGCCTTGTCCGTCGACCGGTGCGCTCTGCATGGAGTGCTGGACCGCGCGGAATCCCGGCGTGTTGATGTTGGCCAGGTTGTGGCTGACCGCCGACTGAGACCGCATGGTCTCGCGCGCGCCGGTCATTGCCACATAGATCAGTTTGTCCACGTCATCCGCTCCTGGGGATCAGCGACTAGATCGCGATGATCGTCTGGGTGATCTCGTCGAATGCCGAAATCGCCTGAGCATTCGCCTGGAACAGGCGCTGCGCGGTGATCAGGTTGACGAGCTGTTCCGTCAGGTCGACGTTCGAGGCCTCGAGCGCGCCGGACTGGACCAGGCCGAAGTTGGACTCCGTCGCCTCGCCGCGCTGGGGCAGGCCGGACCCGAAGGTCTCCTGGAAGGACGTGTCGCTGACCTTCAGCAGGCCTTCCGGATTGGAGAAGTTGGCCAGCGCGATCTTTCCGAGCGAGACGGACTCGCCATTCGAGAAGCGTGCGAACACGACTCCCGTCTGGTCGATCTCGATGCTGCGCAGGCGTCCCGCGGCACGGCCATCCGGGTTGATGCTGTTGACCGTGAAGTTCGAGCCGAACTGCGTCGTGTCGGACATGTTCAGATCGAGCGTCAGCGGCGTGGCGCCGTTCGCCGGGTCCCAGGCCGGGAAGTTCAGCAGGCCATTGGCCGGGTTCGCGATCGAGCCGTCGGGCGCGAAGTCGAAGTTCTGCAGACCGCCGACCTGGTTGCCGTCCAGCGTCTGCGCGGCATCCCAGCCCGCGCCGTTACGCAGGAAGTAGTAGGTCGCCGTATGTGAGACGCCGAGCGAGTCGTAGACGACCGTCGACGTGCTGTGGTTGTAGGTCTGCGGGTCGGCCGGATCGAACGGGACGACGGTCGGGGCGGTCGCGTCGGCCGGCAGGTTGATGTTCATGTCGACCAGGGAGCTCGCGATCGGCGAGTTCGTCGAGGTCGTGATCTGCAGGTCGTTCAGCGCGCCCGTGTTGAAGCCCCCGGCGCCGGTCGGCGGGTAGACCTGCAGGCGTTCGCCCACCGCATTCTGCACGAAGCCGTCGGCGTTCAGGCCGAACGAGCCGACGCGGGAGTAGAGGAGGCTGCCCGAATCGTTGACGATAAAGAAGCCGTTGCCGCTGACCGCGAGGTCGAGCTGGCGCTCGGTGATGTCGACGTTACCCTGCGAGAACTGCTGGCGGACGTCGGTCAGGCGCACGCCGTTGCCGATGCCCAGGGCGTCGCCGGAGAAGACGTCGGCGAACTCGGCACGCGAGGATTTGAAGCCCGTCGTGTTCGCGTTGGCGATGTTGTTCGAGGTGACCGTCAGGTCGGTGCTGGCCGCGTTCAGGCCGCTGAGTGCAACTTGGAAAGACATTTAATAACTCCTCATAAAACCTTGTCTTTAATGGTCTTTTAATTGACCATCCTTACATGATTGCCTTGACCTTGGTCAGGCTGACTTCTTCTCCCGAATCCGTTGTTATCTGCGCGCCGCGACCGTCGTTGGTCATCGCGACGCTCTGGACGCGCGCGCCCGTGTACGTGGTCAGTGCCTCCTGTTCGGCGCCGACGCCGAGCGACCCGCCGATCCGGTAGGTGCCTGGCGGGGCCTGTTCGCCGTTGTCGAGCTGGCCGTCCCATTCGAACGTGGCCGGCCCGGAATTCCGGTAGCCGAGGTCGATCGTCTTGATGGCCTGGCCCGCGCCGTCGAAGATCTGGACCGTGGCGGCGCTCGTCGGGTAGGGGATCTCGACCGCACCCTGCAGCGGCTTGTCGGTCCCGAGTTCCGAGCGGTCGCCGTGAACCAGGACCGAGTGGCCGATCATCGTCGACGCCTGCAGGACCTGGGTCGCATACATCGATTCCGTCAGGCCGCCCATCGACTTGCTCATGTTGGAGATGCCTTCGACGGTGCTGAACTGCGCCATCTGCGCGATGAATTCGCCGTTTTCCATCGGCGCCATCGGATCCTGGTGCTGCAATTGCGTGATCATCAGCGTCAGGAATTCGTCCTGGCCGAGCTGGCGATTCGAGTCAGCGGCCGGCGGCTGGAGCGCCAGGTCCTGCAGGTTCAGGTCCGTGCCTGTCGGTGAAATCATGCGTGCTTCTCCTTAGCTGGCGTTACGCGTTCACTGCCCGAGGGACAGCGTGCGCAATAGCAATTCCTTGGATGTATTCATGACCTCGACGCTGTTCTCGTAGGAACGCGACGCGGAAATCATGTTGACCATCTCGTCGACGACATTGACGTTCGACATGTAGATGTAGCCCGTGTCGTCGGCCTTCGGATGGCCCGGCTGGAAGACCTTGGCCGGCGGCGCGCCGCTCTCGACGATCCCCGCAACCTTCACGCTGGTCTCGCCCGGGTTCGGATTCAGGGCGTTCATCTGTGCCTGGAATACGGGCTGACGTGAGCGGTAGGCGGCTTCGGGTGAACTGGCCGCGGTGCTGGCGTTGGCCAGGTTGCTCGCGGTCGTGTTGAGCCTGACGGACTGGGCGCTCATGGCCGAGCCGGCGACATCGAATACTTTAAACAGCGCCATGATCAACGCCCTCCGGTAATGGCCGTCATAAGGCCCTGGATTCTCTGGTTCAGGAACGTCAACGTCGCCTGGTAGCGAACCGCCGTTTCGGCGACCGCTGCGTTCTCCATCTGCGCATCGACGGTGTTGCCGTCGAGGCTCGGTTGCGTCGGCACGCGGTACTGGACCTTCCCGGCGGCACTGTCGGAGCCCGGCACGTCTATGTGGCCGGCCCGTGTCGCCGCCATCTGGATGTCGCCTTCGCCGGCCGCACGCATCGCGGCGACGAAATCGATATCGCGCGCCTTGAATCCGGGCGTGTCCGCGTTCGCGACATTGGTGGCGAGCACCTTCATGCGCTGTTCCGCGACGTCCAGTGACTGCAGGCGCAGTGAAAAATAGTTGTTCAGGTCCAGTGGCATGTCGTTACGTGTGTCTCGGTAGCAAGCTTCGTTTCGGTCTAAAGTTTCGTCGCGGTTGGCCGATAAATCGGTTGCGGTCATGCGCTCAAAGCGTCGCGACGTTTTTCCTGCTGTTGTAGCTGCAAGAGCCATGCCAAGTCGGATGCAATAGGCGGCGACCGCAAAGAAAAAACCGTTCAGGCAGGATTCCGGCAATTGTCGGCCGCGCGCGCGGCAACGATTGTTCGCAACGGTGAGAAATTGCCGCTCGGTATTCGCTCGAGAACGCAACTCTTTCTATATGCGACGACCGCGCGCGATTTCGTTTCATGGGTTCGTGCGTGACGAAGTTTCGGCATGCTTCTTGCAGCGTATGGGCCATGAATACTTTCATGACAATTTTTCGTCGGCCCCTTGTTCCTCACCGGCTCGCCGCGGGTTGCGGGGCCTTCCTGGTCACGTTCCTCTTCATGTGCGTCGCCAACGCCCAGGCGCCGGACGATCTGCAGCCGCATGCCGATATTCGGGCTGCGGTTGTAGAGGCGGTCGAGGCCCGTTTGGCCGATCGCGCAGGCCGGCTAACGGTTGAGGCAGACGAGATCGACTCGCGGCTGCGGCTGTCGCGCTGCGACGTACCGCTTAACGTCAGGGTGCCGCAGGCACGCGGCTCCAGTGGTCGCGTCACGACCGAGGTGCATTGCGCCGGCCCGAAAACATGGAAAATTTATGTGCCGGCCCGCGTCGTGGTTTATCAGAGCGTCGTCGTTGCGGCGAGATCCCTGCAGCGTGGCAGTGTGTTGGCGCCGGGTGACGTTTTATTGGCGGAGCGGGACACGAGCAGCCTGCCGTATGGTTACGTCGTGAACGTCGAGCATGCGGTCGGCAGCCGCTTGCGCCGAGACGTCATGGCCGGCAAGCCGGTATTGCCGGCGATGCTCGAGACGCCCGAAACGATCAAGCGTGGCCAGCAGGTCACGCTCGAGGCGCGGTCGGGGGCGATGGTCGTACGCATGTCGGGGATCGCGAAATCCGACGGCGTCATGGGTCAGGTGATCCCGGTCGAGAACGTCAGATCACAGCGGGTCGTGCATGCCGTCGTGCGCAGCGGCCGGACGGTCGAAGTCTTGCTCAGATGATTATGTGAAATTTGTGAAACGGGGGCTAAAGTTTTCCCGGAGCGTGCCGATAGCACTTCCAGGAACAGTGCGTCCACAGACGAGAGAAGTAGGAAATGGCAGATAAAATCAATGGATTAGGCAGGCCTCCTGTCGACATTTCTCAGTCGCAGGCACGGTCGGTCGGCAAGGCCGCGGACGCGGGGCAGGGCCCTGGTGTCGGTGCGCCGGGCGCGCCCGATGACGCTGTATCCATCACCGGGACGGCGACCAGCCTGCAGCGCATCGAGGCAAGCCTGAAGGCGCTGCCGGAGATCGACGAGAAGCGTGTCGAAGAGATTCGCCAGCAGGTCGACGCCGGGACCTACAAGGTCAATGCCGAGAACCTGGCCGACAAGCTGATTCGATGGGAAACGAACTTCGCATAAGCGCGGTGTTACAAGCGATTTTCCATGCATGAAAAGACCGTCAACGGCGTGACGACCGCGGAACTGCTCGACCGTCAGATCGAGGCCCTGGGCCAGATGCTCGCCGGGCTCGAAGCGGAGCGCAGCGCGCTGAAGTCCCGTGACATCGAGGCGTTGAATGTGGCCATGGACCTCAAGACCGAGTGCATGGCACAGCTGGAATCGCTGGCCGCGAAGCTGGGCAACGCCCCAACCCCGACGGGGAGCGACGCGCTGATTTCAGAGCGTCGCGAACATATTCGTGCGCTCAGCGACCAGTGCCGTGAACTCAACGAAGCGAATGGCCGCCTGATCACCGGCCAACAGAACTTCGTGACCGGCGCGCTCGGCGCGCTGGGCATCGGCGCAGCCGGCCATTCCACCTACGGACCGGACGGCGTCAACCTGCAGCGCGAGAAACTGCGCCAGCATCATCTGACCGCCTGATCCCGCCGGTTCGACTCATCGTCGACATCGGCCATTCCAAACGAAATGTGAGACCATATTTGCGTGCGCCGTATGGTGCATCGCTTGATGGGCGGCTCCGGCCGCGGCCGGTATTGATGAGGGGGAAGCAATGAAGGGTCAGCCATTACTGATGATCATCGCGCTTGTCGTCGCGGGTGTCATCGTCTCCACCAGCTGGTATGTCGTGGAGTCCGGTCACGTCGCCGTGACGAAAACGCTGGGCACGGTCGACATGGACGAAGTCGCGGCGGGGCTTAATTTCAAGCTGCCGGTGCTGACGACGGTATACGAATTTTCAGCTAAAGAAATAGTTATAGATTTTAATGATTTAACGCCGAAAGCTAGAGACAATCTGCGATTGAAAGACCTCGACATCAGCATCTTCTACCGCGTCTACCCGGAGAAGATGGCCGAGCTGATGGTCAAGTATGCGGCGTCGTACGCCCAGGGTGACAATGCATTGCTGCCGGCATTCGGCGTCGTATTCCGGGAGGGACGCGACGTTATCTACGAAGAGGTCACGAAGATCGACTCGCTCGAACTCCACCGCAACCGCGACACCCTGCGCGAGGGCATCGCGACCGAGCTGCAGTCGAAACTGGACGACAAGGATCCCGACGTTTTCACGATCACGCGCGTCGCCGTGCGGGCGCTGAATACGGATCCGACGATCGAGGCTGCGATCCAGAAGGCGGTGCAGGCGCAGAAGACGCTGGAGGCGAAGAAGGTCGAGGTTGAAATCGCCGCCAAGGACGCCGAGATCGAGATCGCCCGGGCGCGCGGTATCGCCGAGGCCAACGCGATTATTAATTCCTCCCTGACCCCCGAATACTTGCAGCACGAACTGAACGAGGCGCTGAAGATGTTCGCGCAGAACGAGGGGGGTGTCGTCGTGGTCCCCGCCAATATGCAGGGTCAGGGCATGAGCATGATTCTGGATAGTGACGCGATTCGCGGGCAGGCCAAGCGCCCGTAGACCTGGGTAATCCGCCGGGGCGGGCCCGGCCGGCCGGCTAGCCGCTGATCGACAGGTGAATCTTGTCGATCTCTTCCTTGTGCTGATCCAGCAGATCCTTGAACGAGACGCCGTTGATGATCGTCTCGGTGACGATTCTGTCGAGGCGCTCCTTCTCCAGCCCGCCATGGTCGGGTTCCTGCAGCAGGCTGTAGAGCTTGCCGGCCGCTACGATGCGGCTCAGGATCGATAGCTCTGAGTTGTCTTCCAGCAGCAGGGTGTCCTGATTCTCCGCAGCCTCGCCGATGGTCTGAGAGATTCCCCAGCTTTCGATGATCGCCCGGGCGATCGTCGGATGCCATTCGGCGACGATCGACTCCCATTCCGGATTTCCGGCCACGAGGTCTTCCTGGTGCGCCCGTGTCAGCAGGTACAGGTTGCCGATCTGGTGAAACAGGCCCGCCGCCAGTGCCTCGTCCGAGCGAATCGTATCGACGCCGATCGCGACCCCCGCGGCGATGGCGGCGACGCCGGTCGATCGGCGGTTGATTTGTTCGAGCTGCGGAATCACCGGCTTCAGCCAGTCCTGCTGCTTCATTTGTTTCAGCGCGAATTCCGTAGCCGTGCTGCGCACGATGTTGAAGCCGAGTTGCGTGATCGCGGCGCGGGGCTCGCAGATCTCCCGATTGTTCGCGTTGAAGGCCGCCGAGTTCGCAAGCTTGACCAGCCTCGCGGCGAGGGCGGGCTCGCTGTTGATCAGCTTGACGATGTCCTGCACCGACGCATCTTCATCGCTGAGCAGTCGCTGCAGCTCGATCACCACCACCGGGTAGCCCGGCAAGTCAAAGTCGTCTCGGTTCAGGTCGGTCGCGAGGTTGGCAACGAATTTGAAACAGGCTGCGTTCAGGTCTTGCTGAGCGGACATCAGGACACTCCGATTCGGCCGTATGCCCGCGACGAGTCCGGGGTTCCGGCGATGTTTAAAACAGCGGGATCGGCCGCCACGGTCGATCGCTCAGGAGACATATCGGCAGCCGGGTCGGTTTACTTAAGCGCGGCGAATTGACCCGCAATTGACCGGGACGGACCAGCCCGCACGGCCCGTGCGCCCTAATCTAAGCGCTATTCGACGGACGCCGCGGCAATGCGGACGGGAGACAGTTCAAATGCGTGAATTTGATGCGATAACGGGCATTGTCCTCGCGACGCTTTTGGGCGTGTTGATCTGGACACTGATCGCGGTCGGCGTCTGGTAGCCGGCCGATGATTCTGCTGGATTTAATGCCGTGCGTCGGCGCGGCGACGAAACTCTCGTGGCGACTCGCCGGTCCAGCGCTTGAACGCGCGCGAGAAATTGCTCTGATCGGAAAAGCCGAGCAAGTAGGCGATCTGACTCAGGGTCAGCTCGTCATCACCGACATACGCTCGAGCCAAAGCGCTGCGCATGTCGTCACGTATCTCCTGATAGCTGGTGCCTTCACCCTGCAATTGCCGTTGTAGCGTGCTGAGGCTGCGGTTCATTCGGCCGGCGATCGCCGCCTGGCTGGATTCGCCCGACGGCAGCAGGTCGATCAGGATCTCACGGACCGCCGATGCGACCTTTTGCGGATCGAGGTTCTCCAGGTAATGCTCGGCGACGTCATCGTTCGCCCGCGCGACCGCGGCGTTCTCGCCCGGCAGCCGGGCTTCCAGCGAGTCGCGGTCGAACAGCATCCCGATGTTGTCCGCACCGAACGTGACGGGGCACCCGAGGATGTCGGTATAGCCGGCCACGTTGCCAGGATCCGCTCGCTGGAGCTCGACCGTTAGCGGGGCGAAGTGCTCGTGGCCCGCCGTGCGACACAACTGCACGATCGCGACGACGAATGCATCGATTGCCGTATCCGTCGGTATGTGGCTCGCGTCGAGCAGGGTTGCGGTCAGGCGGTAGCTGCCGTTCTCTCGGGAAAGCTCCAGGGTCATCGGCGCGGTGCTGACGACGCGGAAATAGCGGCACATGCGCTCGAGCGAGCCGAGCAACGTCTCGCTGGCCAGCCATGCATAGCCGAGCGCATGAAAACTCGTCGGCCGGACGTTGCGCCCCGCGTACAGGCCGAAGCCGGGATCGCCGGTGGTCTCCACTGAGCGTCGCCACAGGGTCTGCATGTTCTTCCATGGGTAGCGGGCGCCGGCCACGCCGAGCTGTGCGGTATCGAGGCCCGCCTCGGCGAATATCGGAGCGGGATCGGTCGCGTAGTTTTTCTCGAGGGTCTCGGCGATGATCCGAGCGGCGGCGGTCAGCGTCGTAGCTTCGAACAACATGGGCAGCACTCCTGAGACGAATTGAATCCGACCTGACCGGTTTTGACAAGACCACCTGTCGGAGCGCGCCTAGACTCATCTCATCATGTGCTCTACCTCCGACGCCTCGGATCACCAGCGGTTGCTCGAAGCAGCCGATCGCGTCGCGAGGGCCGCATATCTTTGGATACGTCACGGCAATGCCGTTCGCTATCCGTCGCAGGGACAGACCGTGCGACAGGATGTCGTCGCGGGGCTGATATTCGGGCTGTGCAATGCGCTCGAGCTGGACGATCGACATGCCCTGATGTCCGCCTATGCTTACGCCTTGATCGATGGCGACGCGGCCGACGCGCTGATCATGGCGCAGTCCATGGTGCGGCG
>JBLYYV010000320.1:0-11079 GCA_048550095.1 Gammaproteobacteria bacterium | reverse complement strand
CCGCACGCTCTGCGCCGTGTCGCGCATCGGATCGAAATAACGTTTGGGCCCGAGCGCGACGATCTTGAAGATCGTCCTCGGTGAGTTGATCCAGACGTAGTACACGCTGACGGGTTCTGCCCCTGTCGTATCGTCGAGTTTAACGACATATGCCGGCCAGTCGCCGATCTTCGTCTCCGCCGGCGGCTGCGGTTCGGTTTTGGCCGCTTTCGCGACTTCGTTCGCGAATTCCGTCGCCAGCGTCAGCGCGCTGGCCGGTCGTTCGGGACCGCCGAACAGGATGATTGCCTGCTGGTCGGGCGCGAACGCGCCGATGTAGATGGGCGTGTTGATCGTTCGCCAGTCTTCGGGAAACATGATCGACAGATCCATGTCGGGTTGCATGAACTGGCGCCCGGCGAATACGCCCTGCAATGGATTGTTCGGACCCCAGGTCAGGCCGTTCAGTCGCTTGTAGACGGACGCGGGGTCTTTCGCAACTGGCGTCGTCGCTCGCCACGTCATTGTTGCGGCGACCCGCTCGATGTCGGCGACCCGGTCGGGCGTCGTCGGATGGGAATCGAAAAAGCTGAATTCTCGTTTGTTGCCGGTCAGCAATGTCAGCGTGCGCTCGAGCGTCGTCAGGGCGCTTGCCAGGTTCGATGGGTCATAGCCCGCACGGGCCGTCAGTCGCATGCCGACCTGATCGGCTTCGGCCTCCTGGGCGCGGCTGTAGGACGACAAATAGGCTTCACCGGCCGCCGACAGTGGCGCATTGATGATGTTGCCAACGTCCTCGCCGACGATCGCGCCGATCGCGCGCCCCGGCAATGTCAGCACGCCCGGTAAGACGCTGGCTTGCGCCTGTCGCGCGTGATGCCGTAGCGTTACATGGCTGATCTCATGCGCCAGGATGCCGGCGAGTTCGTCTTCGCTGTTGATCAGGGCGAGCATTCCGCGGGAGATATAGATATAGCCGCCCGGCGCCGCGAACGCGTTCGGTTCCGGTTGATCGATGACCCGAAACTTGAAGTAGTAGGGCGTTTGTCCGAGCTTCGCAACGAGTCTGCGGCCGATCGTGTCGACGTAGGTCGACAGGTATTCGCCGGTATAGATGCCGACCTGCTCCTCAACCTGCTGAGAAGTCTGTGCCCCGGCCGTTTTCTCATCGTCGACGGTGACGCCACCCGTGCCCCCGCACGCCGCAACGAGCAGGGCGACGATGGTCGGCCAGGCGTTTCTAGTCAAATTGAATGCCCTGCGCGAGGTCGGGTTTCTCGGTGCCCCAGTAGGTCGTGCTGGTCTGTCGACGCATGTATGTTTTCCATGCATCGGAACCCGATTCGCGCCCGCCGCCGGTTTCTTTCTCGCCACCGAACGCGCCGCCGATCTCAGCGCCACTCGTGCCGATATTGACGTTGGCAATGCCACAATCGCTGCGCGCCTTGAAGAATTCGGCCTCGCGCAGATCCGTTGTGAATATTGCCGACGACAATCCCTGTCGCACCGCGTTATGCATCTCCAGCGCTGCTTCGAGTGTGTCGTATGGAACGACATACAGGATGGGCGCAAACGTTTCTTCGCGGACGATGTCGACTTGTCGATCCAGCCTGATCAGCGCCGGGCGCACGTACCACGCTGCGTCGCCGAGGTCTTCCCGCGCCCGCGAGCCGCCTGTCAGCAACGTGCCGCCGTCGCGCACTGCGCCGGCGACCGCGGCCTGCATAGCCTCGAACGCCGGCTGGTCGATCAGTGGGCCGATGAGTGTTGCGTCCTCGCGCGGGTCGCCGATGCGTTTGGCTGCGATTCCTTCGTAGGCCGTCTGCAATTTGTTGCAGAGTTTATCCACGATATCGCGATGCGCGATGACCCGCCGCGTCGTCGTGCATCGCTGACCTGAGGTTCCGACCGCGCCGAAGACGATGGCAGGGACCGCCAGGTCCAGGTCGGCATGATCGGAGACGATGACGGCGTTGTTGCCGCCGAGTTCGAGCAGGCACTTGCCGAATCGTTGTGCGACGCGCGGTCCGACCGCGCCGCCCATGCGTGTGCTGCCGGTCGCGCTCACCAGCGCGATGCGCGCGTCATCTGTCAGTTGCTGGCCAATGTCGGCCGCGCCGACAATGACTTCGCTGAGACCGTCGGGGATGTCCTGCAAGCCGCGTGCGGCGTTCGCGAAAATCGCCTGACAAGCCAGCGCCGTCAGCGGCGTTTTTTCGGAAGGCTTCCACACGACCGGGTCGCCGCACACGATGGCCAGGGCGAAATTCCAGCTCCAGACGGCGACCGGGAAATTGAATGCGCTGATGACGCCGACGGAGCCGAGCGGGTGCCAGTTCTCGTGCATGACATGGCTCGGCCGCTCGGACGCGATTGTCAGGCCGTAAAGCTGACGAGAGAGGCCGACGGCGAAGTCGCAAATGTCGATCATCTCCTGAACTTCACCGCGGCCCTCTTCGATGATCTTGCCGCATTCCAGGGTGACGAGTTGGGCAAGCGGCTCCTTGTGTTCGCGCAGGGCCTGGCCGAGTTCGCGAATCAGCTCTCCGCGACGGGGAGCCGGAACGTCCCGCCACGTTTGAAACGCCGCGTGCGAGCGCCGGATCGCAGCGTCGGCGGATTCCGTCGTGTCGCTCTTGACCGTGGCGATAACCTGGCCGTCGATCGGGGAACGCACGTCGATGGTCGGACCCGGTCGCGATGCCAGGTCGGCGCCGATGGATTTCAACCAGTCAGCCAGCTGCATTCCAGTGCTCCAGTGTCGGATGATTCTCCGCGTATAATTTGCCGGTCGATGTCTGCAGAAAATCCTCCAGCGGCACGTCTTCCTGCTTCACGAATCCTTGCTGCGGCAGCAGGCCGGTCGCGACCATCTCGACGATGGCGACGATCGATGCCGCCGTGGTCCAGGTGATTGCCGTGCGCGTCTTGCCGGCCAGTTCGATCGGCCAGTAGTCCGCCACGATCTCCTGGGTCTGCAGGCTACCGTCGACAAGTCCCTGCACCGATGCGTGTATCAGCACGCGGTCCTGGTCGTCGGGCGGCAGCGCATCCGCGAGACGCTCGACCAACGCGTCCGGATCGTTCCTGAAACGCAGTTCTTCGAGCAACAGGCGCATGCAGTCGAGGTGGCCCGGATAACGAATGCTCTTGTAGTTCAGAGACTCGACACGGCCGGCGAACGTATCGGTCATTGTGCCGAGACCGCCCGATGTCGAGAAGGCTTCGTACTCCGCCCCGAAGATGCGCAATATCTCCGAATTCCGCAATGGCGGAATCGTGCGTACCTTGCCGTCCGAAATTGCCTCGCAGTCCGCGATGTATTCGTGCACCAGTCCGTGCAGCGACCAGTTCCCCGCATAACCGAGCTGCCCGATCGGGTGTTGCGGCAGGGCGCCGACGCGCAGCCGAATATGGCGCAGGCCGTCCGCATCGAAGCGTCGTGCGACGGCGGCCCCCAGGATGCCTATGAAGCCAGGCGCCAGGCCGTTCTGCGGGATCATGACGCGCCGGGAAGTGGTGGCGAGCTGGCGAACCGCCTTGGTCGTCGCGACGTCTTCGGTCGGATCGAAATAATGCAGGCCGACGTCGTGGGCTGCCTCCGCTGCCGCCAGCGTGCGTTGATACGGCAGGCAGGACACGACGGCGTCATGCCCTGACATGACCGATCTCATCGTCGCATCGTCGTTCAGGTCGGCCGCAGAAAACCGGATGCCCGACGGTGCGATGTCGTCACGCAGGTCGACCCCGAGCACGTCGGCCCCCAGGTCGCGCAGCATCGCGGCGACGAGGCTGCCGACGCCACCGAGCCCCAATATGACAACCTTCTCAAACATTCTTCGCGCTTGCTCTTCCTGATCGTGGGATTATGTTTATCGCTTCGCATCATCGCACAAGGCCCGTCGGCTGTGCAGCCCATGGTTGGTGGACCGCGTCAGGGGGCCTGAATTGAGTCAACCGGGGTGGCATTCGCGCGTTGTTAGAAGGTACCGTGAACTCACGGGTGCAATGGATTGCAGGTGTGTCATGTTGGATTGGAATGTGCAGTGGGCGAGCGCGTGGCTCGCCGTTTCCCTGGTTCTGTCGTCGTGCGGTGGGGGCGGCGGCTCGGCTCCGGCGAGCGATCCGCCGGTAAATAATTCACCTCCGGCTACGGCGGATGCCGGCCTGGACAGCCGCCCTGCGAACGCTACGTGCATCGCGCCGGCGTTGTCCGCGGCCGGCGCTACCGTCACGACCGTCGACGCTTTTCCGGCATCGGCCGGCTTTCCCTTCATGACGAAGATTCTGCAAGCGCCCGGCGACGGATCGCGCTGGTTCGTGCTGGAGAAGAGCGGTCTCATCAGCGTTTTCGATGTCGCTACCCCGACCGTCGTCGACAGATACCTCGATTTTTCAGGTCGCGTCGAGACCGCGTCCGAGGGTGGCATGCTGGGCATGGCATTCGATCCCGATTTCCCCGCAACGCCGGAAGTCTATGTTTCGTATACCGCGCCGGGAAATCCGACCACGTCCGTGGTCTCGCGAATCGTTCTGGACGATTCCCGCAATCCGGTCAACTCGACGGAGCAGGTCATCCTGACGATAGATCAGCCGTTCGACAATCATAACGGTGGCGATATCGCGTTCGGTGCGGACGGAAATCTTTATATCGGAATCGGTGACGGCGGCGGTGGCGGCGATCCGGAGGAGACGGCTCAGGACACGACGCGTCTGCTCGGTTCGATGCTCAGGATTGCCGTACGCGGCGTTTCACATCCTTCGCCGGGGTACCAGATTCCGGCAGGCAACTCGTTCGAAGGTAACCCGCGCTGCGGACCCGGCGTCAACGCACAGAGTTGCCCCGAGATCTACGCGTGGGGACTGCGCAATCCCTGGCGTTGGAGTTTCGATGGGCAGACCGGGCAGCTGTGGCTCGGCGATGTCGGTCAGGGTCAGTGGGAAGAGGTCGACGTGATCGAGCGCGGCGGGAACTACGGTTGGGACGATTGCGAGGGATTCGCCAACTTCGAGTCGTCGAATTGTCCGTCGCCTGCATTCGTCGATCCGGTGTCGGTATACGCGCATTCGGCCGGCAACAGCTCGATTACCGGCGGCTACGTCTATCGGGGCAATACGCTGGCCACCCTGGTCGGTCGCTACGTGTTCGGCGATTTTTCATCCGGCCGGATCTGGGCGCTCGCGGACGACGGGCAGGGTGGTTATACGAACGAGGAAATCGCCGACACGCCTTACAACATATCCGCATTCGCCGTCGGTGAAGACGGCGAACTCTATATCGCCCAGTACGCCGGCGCCGGCAAGATCCGTCGCCTGGATCTCGCCTCCACCAGCGCGCCGGCGACCGTTCCCGACGACTTGGCCGACACCGGCTGCACGGATCCGGCGGACGTCACGCAGCCGTCCTCCGGGCTGATTCCGTATTCGGTCAATGCGCCTTTCTGGTCCGATGGCGCGGTCAAGACGCGTTACTTCGCAGTGCCCGATGCCGCCGAGATCGATGTTGGCGTTGACGGTCATTTTGATTACCCCGTGGGGAGCGTGCTCGTCAAGCAGTTCGCGTTGAGTGGTCAGTTGATTGAGACCCGTCTGTTGATGCGCCACCCGGACGGCACCTGGGCCGGCTATACCTATGAATGGAACGATCAGCAAACGGCGGCGACGCGGGTCGTCGGCGGCAAAACGAAAATCATCGACGGTCAGGCGTGGATCTATCCGAGTGAGGGTGAGTGCATGCAATGCCATACGACCGCGGCGTCGTTCAGTCTCGGTCCGGAGGTCGCGCAGCTCAACGGCGATCATGTGTACGCCGCTACCGGCAGGACCGCGAATCAGCTTGCGACGCTCGAATCGATCGGCATGCTCAGCGCGCCGCTGAGCGATACAGTCGACGCTCTGCCGGCGCTGGCGGATCCGGTCGACGCAGCGCAGTCTCTGCAAGCCCGTGCGCGCGCGTACCTGCACACGAATTGCGCGCAGTGTCATCGTCCGGGCGGTCCCACGCCTTCGAGCCTGGATTTTCGCTACGACATCGCGCTGGACGCGACCAACGCCTGCAACGTCGTGCCGCAGTCCGGCAGGTTCGGCATTCCCGACGGACGGATCATTACGCCGGGCGATGCCGGTCGTTCAGTTATTCTCGAGCGCCTGAGTCGCCGCAATGCCAACGGCATGCCCCCGCTCGGTTCGACGGTCGTCGATGCGGCCGGCATCGCGCTGATCAGCGGCTGGATCGACAGCCTGACCGGCTGCGTTCCATAGGTTCAGGCGATTATTCGCTCGACGGCCCAGTATGCACCGATCAGGGCGATCGCCAGCGAACCGGGTATGACGATGCGTGCGCGGTACCAGTCACGTTTGCTGAACCATGCACCGACGGCAAGATAGGCGAGCGCGATGACGGTGAGCTGACCGAACTCGACGCCGATGTTGAATGCGATGAGTGCGTTCAGGTATTCGTTCTCCGGCAGGCCGATCTCCTGCAACACACCGGCGAATCCCATGCCGTGCAGCAGGCCGAAGCCAAAGATCACGAAGACACGCCACGGTTTCAGGTTTGGCGTCAGTATGTTCTCGATGCCGACGTAGACGATCGATAGTGCGATCAGGGGTTCCACGATGCTCGCCGGTAACGCGATGATGCCGTACAGCGACAAGCCGAGCGTGATCGTGTGGGCAATCGTAAATGCGGTGACCTGGTAAAGCAGCGGCCGCCACCGCACACTCAGCAGGAAGATGCCGAGGACTAACAGGATGTGATCGAGTCCTTTCGGCAGGATATGCGTAAAGCCGAGCTCGATGTAGTCTCGATAGATCTCCGCCGTAGTTCTCGGCTGCAGCGGCGCGCCGATGCGAAACGCATCACTGGTCTCGCCCGCATCCAGGAACGCGGTCTGCACCGTATCTTCGTCGGCGCGTTTGACTCTGATCGCGCTGCTACCGAAGCGTTCGTCATAGGACCAGACGAACGAACTCGCGCGGTCCGGCAGCGCGCCGGACAGGTGCAGCGTCGTAATACGTTCCCGCGATGTGTCGCCGACGTCGGGTACATCGATCGCTGTGAGGCTCGCGGGTACGCGTTCGCCGTCGATTTGGATGGCGATGCCAGCGAGCAGACGATCGCCGAATGAGTCGATGCGCCGAAGTAATTCCGCGGACGGTAACTCCCGCAATGCGTCGTACTCGCGCGCATTCGGCGACTCGTTCGTGTCCTGGTGCTCCGGGCCGATCCCGGCGAGGACAGCTTCCGCGTTGAGGTCGATCGTCGCCGCGTAGGTCGCATCTGGATTAAATGTTATCGTGACGATCGCGGGTCGAAGCCGGTGCGCCTCGGCGCCGGAACATAAAAGGAGCCCCAGTATCAACGACAAAACGACAAGCGCGATCGCGAGTCTTCGAGGTTCGGCAATTGCCGGCATTGATGGTCCTTCGAGTTGTCGTCGGATGGGTATTTCGCGCGGGCGTCGGATCCGGATTCGAATGTCGCTCGGCATTGCGATCTTCGGCGTATTCGTCGCGCTGTTCACCAGCCGATTATATGCGCATGACTTCTGGATCGAGCCGACGAATTTTCGCCCGGCCGTCGGCGATGAGGTGGGGCTCGTATTGCGCGTCGGTCAGGATCTGTCGGGCGATCGTCTGCCGTATATCAATGACTGGTTCTCCGATTATCGCGTCGTCGCGCCGGATGGGGCGCGGCCCGTGACGGGATTGATGGGCGATGATCCGGCCGGGCATTTCGCGGCGCTGGAGAGCGGCGTGCATGTGATCGGTTATCGCAGCACGCGCGATTTCGTCGAGATGAAGCCTGAAAAATTTCGTTCTTATCTGCGCGACGAAGGCCTCGAAAGCGTCATCACGTTGCGCGCAGAGCGCGGAGATAATGAACGCCCCGCCCGCGAATACTATTCGCGCTGCGCCAAGTCTCTGATCGACGTCGGTGGCACCGGGCAACCGGGCGCCTGGAATGCCGATATCGGGTATACGCTCGAACTGACTCCGGAGGCCAATCCCTATTCCCTGGCCCCGGGTGAGGAGTTGCCGATCCGGTTGCGATATCTCGGAGAGCCGATCGGCGGTATTCTCGTGCAGGCGTTCGTCGCCGATGGGGCCGAGGCGAAAATCGCCCTGCGCACGGACGACGAGGGGCGCGTCACCCTGCGCCCCAATCGCGCCGGGCTATGGTTGATCAAGGCGGTGCACATCATTGAGACCCCGGACGACGTTCGTGGGGCGGAATGGGAGAGCTACTGGGCGTCTCTGACCTTCAGACTGCCTGCCCGCGAGCCGTAAACCGCTGGATTGTGTGGTATATCGGCGCTCCGGCTCAATTCGCTTCAATTCGCCGCACCAGCGCTCAAACGGTGTCTGGAAGCCGTTTATTCCGTTACAGTAGCCCCCGATTCAAGGCATCTAAGGAACCGAGCATGATTTCTCCGATATTCAGAATTTCCGCGATCGCAGTGTTGGCGATCGCGATCAGCGCCTGTGATCAGCTCCCGGGCGCCGGTGGCACCGGCACGGCCGTCATCAACCTGGGCACGATTGCCAAGGAGACCGGTGAGGAGGCTCGAATCCAGCAACAGGCGCAGGCTGCCCGCGAGGAGCTGAACGCTCAACTGCAGGAGGCGGCCGCGAACCTCGAGGCCGAACTCAACGCTGAGCGCGGCAACATGGGCGATGATCCCAGTCAGGAAGCCCAGCAGAAGTTTCAGCAACTTGCAGCACAGGCGCAGCAACAGTATCAGCAGGCGCAGCAGCAGGCACAGCAGCAGGCACAGCAGTTCGAGACGAACCTCGTCATGCAGTTGCGTGAGCGCATCAAGCCCGTTGCGGAGGAGGTCGCGAGGTCGCGAGGCGCCAGCATCGTATTCCTGGAGGATATGACCCTGTTCTGGGCCGAGCCGAAGGCCGACATTACTCAGGAAGTGCTGACCAAGCTGCAGGCCGATCCGTCTATTCTTGCTCCAGAGGTGACTCCGGAGCCGGCTGCCGAACCCGCAATGGATACCGGCGCGCAATAATAAACCCGGTCGGGTCGGTCCGGGCGCCGCTAACGGGGGCCCGGACCGGCTCTGTCATGCGAGGACTCGTCCGAGCGCCTCGAGACACGTGTCGACATTCGCTTCATTGCAGCTGTTGCCCATTAAGCCGATGCGCCAGACTCTGCCGGCCAGCGGCCCTAGCCCGGCGCCGATTTCCAGGCCGAAGTCATGCAGCAGTTTCTTGCGGGTCTCGGCATCGTCAACGCCTGCCGGAATTCGCACCGCATTCAGTTGCGGCAGTCGCCATTCCTGATCGACGACAAAGTCGATGCCGAGTGTCGCGAGGCCGGCCGCGAGCAGTTCATGCATTGCCCGGTGTCTCGACCATGCGTTTTCCAGTCCTTCCTGTTGCAGCATCAGCAGCGATTCATGCAGTGCATAGAGGGCATTGACCGGCGCGGTGTGATGATACGCGCGCTGGGCGCCGCCACCCCAGTAGCCCATGACCAGGTCAAGGTCCATAAACCAGCTCTGCGCTCGGCCCCGCCCGCGGATTGCTTCGACGGCGCGCGGACTGAAGGTAATGGGTGAGACGCCCGGGACGCACGACAGACATTTCTGGGTGCCCGAGTAAACGGCGTCCGCGCCCCAGTCGTCGACGCTGACCTCGATGCCGCCGAGCGACGTGACGGCATCGACGATCGACAGGCAGTCGTGGTCGGCCGCCAAGCCGCAGATCGTCCGGGCGTCGGATCGCGCGCCGGTGGATGTTTCGGCATGCACGAATGCGACGATCCGGCTTTCCGGGTGCGCTACCAACGCATCCTCGATTTTCTGCGGATCGACGGGGTTACCCCATTCGTCTTCGACCAGTACTGCCTTGCCGCCGCAGCGCTCGACGTTTTCCTTCATGCGCCCGCCGAAAACGCCGTTGATTGCGACGATGACGGTATCGCCGGGACTGACGAGGTTGACGAAACAGGTTTCCATGCCGGCGGAGCCGGGAGCCGACACCGGGAAAGTCAGTTCGTTATCAGTTCTGAAGGCGTACTGAAGTAAGGCCTTGATCTCGTCCATCATCCCCACGAAAGCGGGGTCCAGATGACCGATCGTAGGCCTCGCGAGTGCGGCCAGCACGCGCGGATGGACGTTGGAAGGTCCCGGGCCCATCAGGATTCGCTCGGGTGGGACGAAGGATTGAATCATCGGGATGCGCTCCACTGTGTTTCGATCGATTGCCCGTTAGTATGGCTCAATTTCGGTCAGGCGGTGACCGGCGTTTGACAATACTGGCCTCAGGATTTGCAATCATGCTTCGTAGCTAACGGAGAAGAATAATGAGTTACGCGTTTCCATGGGTCGAACCGCCATGGCCGGAAGATGAGCTGCCGCGCGAACAACTCGAGGATCGGATCCAGCAACTCATCAGTTCGCTGAACATGTGCGTGCTCGCGACACACGGATCGAATGGGCCGATCGCGAGTCCGATCGAGTACTACGCCGAGGGTCTCGATATCTATATCCTGCCGGATCCGGGTACGCCGAAGCTCCGGGCAATGGAAAGCGATCCAAGGATTTCGTATGCCGTGCATCATGCTTATCATGGTTGGCACACTGCGCGCGGTGCGCAGGTATTCGGCAAGGCGGAGATCATCGAGCCTCACGCACCCGGTTGGGAGCATGGCATGAAGGTGTTTCGCTGGCATGAATGGGTGACCGATCTGGGAATGGATGCGAGTCAGCCGTTTGAGCGGCAGGTCGTCAAGATCGTTCCGGACCGCATCTTGTATACCGAGACCTGGTTGTGGAAGCTCGGTTTTGGAGCCAAGCAGGTGTGGAAGCGGGGCGACTGAATCCGGAATGGCAAACTTCTGATTTGATTGGAAGTTCTGTCAGCTACGGATTTGTACTAATGGCTGCCCAGAGGCCGCAATGAGTACCATTTATCAATACCGGCGGGGCGACCGGTTGCTAGTATGTGCGCCCCGATTTCCCGCATCGCTGAAAAGCAAAGAGGATAACAATGACGGATCAGAGTGACGTAAAAACCATTCACGAGTTTCTGGCGGATAATCCCAACGTCGACGTCTCGAATCAGTGGGAGCGCTGCTGGAAT
>JBLYYV010000319.1:0-3043 GCA_048550095.1 Gammaproteobacteria bacterium | reverse complement strand
TCTGGATCCCGAGGTCTTCCTCGACGGCCGCGACCTTCTGCTCGAGGAAGGACTGGAACGCGTCGATCGTCGGTTGATCCACCAGCGACGCGAGCTTCTTGAAACTCGTGGCGGCCGCGAAATCGCGCAGGTCGTCGTCGACGCTGTGCAGGTTCGTGATGTACACGAGGTTGCGTTTGCCGCTGGCGCCGTCCGCAAACGGAAAGCTTTGTAGCTCAGGGTCGACGACGATTGGCGCGATGACGGGCTTGTTAAGGCCCGGATGATCGCCCGCGACATGGCAAACGAGCATGCCGAGGCACAAGACGATATCCACATCGGGATCGGCGAGCTGTCGGTCGAATACCGCGCGCGCGCCCTCGAGCGTCCAGTCGCCTTCGAGTGACTTGTCGGCAGGAAAACGAACGTCGAACTCGTCGGCGGTCAGCTTTGCGACCTCAGCCTCGATCGCGGACTGCGGAATCATGACACGCGCCTGTGGCCCGTCGCGTAGAATCCCGATCACGGTCTCGGCCACTGCAAATCCCGGCGCGATTGCGCCGACCAGCAGGGTCAGGGCGACGAAGAAACGGGGAGCGGACATGACGCCCGCAAGTCTACTATGAGACGAATTGCATGACCCAGAAAACTTCGCTGCGACACACGCTCAGATCGGTGTTTCCGTTCGTGGCCGTATTCGTCAGAGCCCTTGGCCTGGTGTACTCGAGGCGGGCGATGCTCCGCCAGGCGGGCTGGGTCGAATCCGTGCGCTCGCAGAAACCATGCCGCAGAGATGGCTTGCCGCTACCGTGGATGAACTACCACATCATCGGCTTCCTTGAAGACCGGCTGACCAAAGACCTGACGATGTTCGAATACGGCAGCGGCAACTCGACGATGTTCTATGCGTCCAGGGTCGGCTCCGTGAAGTCGATCGAGACCGATGCGAGCTGGTACTCATACGTCCGCGACTCGATGCCGGCGAACGTCGACCTCGAACTTTTCCGCCAGGGCGGCGAAGCCAACTACAGCGAAATCTCCGGGCAGCAGGACCGGAAGTACGACATCGTTGTGGTCGACGCCGAAGAACGCACCGAATGTTTGATGCATGCCGACAAGGCGGTCACCGAACGCGGCGTGATACTGCTGGACGACGCCACGCCCGACGTCCACGGACCGGGCATGGAACACCTGGCGTCACGGGGATTTCGCCGCCTCGACTTTGAAGGCCTGAAACCGGCGAGCATCCGTGCGTATCGGACGTCGGTCTTCTACCGGGACGGCAACTGCCTCGGCATCTAGCGACTCGAGATATTTAAAAGATGTGGCGCTAACGCGCCGCAAGGGTTTGCGTGTTAATGCGCGCAAATTGGTGCCGGAGGAGGGACTCGAACCCCCAACCTACGGTTTACAAAACCGTTGCACTACCAGTTGTGCTACTCCGGCTCGCGCGCTTCGGCTACGGATTCTAGTGAATCATCCGCAGCGTCGGCAATGGTCTCTGCCGTCGGGCGACACGCAATGGTCTCGGTGCGCAGAATCTGGGAGGACGGCAGCTCCAGGTCGGTCAGGACGAGCGACTGGGCGCCGAGCAGTTCGACGTTGACCCAATGCTGCGTGCCGGTCCTGAAGCGATCGGTCCGCGTCGGGTTCAGCCCGGCCGACCGGGCGATTTTCTCGACGCGGGTAGCGCCGGCCTCGCCGCGAAAAACGCCGAGGGAAATATCGACGGTCGGGTCCGTGCGCACGATATAGGCATCGTTCAGGCCGGCCTTGACCAGCCGGTCCACCGCCTGCTTCGCCTTGGCGCCCGTCTCCATGTCGGCAACCTGAACCCAGTGTCCGACCCAGATGTCGCCGGTCTCGTGCACGAGGTCGACCGTCATCCCGCGCCCGCCGAGCTGCCGCGCGATCGACGAGGCCGGTTCAGGACTACTGAACGGTCCGATGCGTTCGCATTGCCGAACGTCCGCCCCCGACGCTACGGCCGGGACGACGGCGGGCGTTTCAGTCTGCGCGCGAGCCGGTCCGTAGAGCACCAGCTGCGGCTCCTGGATGGAATTGTCCGCGGCGCGGAATCTCGACGGATCGACGACATCCTCCGGCGCGATCCATTGTTTCCACGCCAGCATGATCAGATTTGCCAGCAACAGCGGCAGGATAATATTTCGCACGGGCTCGCCCCCTCATGGCCTGCCCCGGTATCAGCGAGGCTCCCACAACACGAGTCCCTCGAGCACCAGTTGCGGGCGATACTCGAGCTCGACGGCAAGATGCGGAACGATCCGCTCGGCATCTCCGCCGGTGACAACAACAACGGCCCCATTATCCTCGGCGAGCGCCTCGGTGCAACGTTCGATCAGCGCGCAGACCGCACCGAGCACGCCATGGCCCACTGCCTCGCCGGTGTCGCGCCCCGGCGCCAGGGACGCGCCGGCCAGCGAATGACCTTCTGTAAAACGCTTGAGGTCGCCGGTGTCCCCGGTCAGCGACCGCCACATCATGTCCAGACCCGGCAGAATGAATCCGCCGCGGTGCTCCCCGTTCGCCGCGATCAGGTCTATCGTGATAGCGCTGCCGGCGTCAACGACGCACGCGGCGCCGGAGTAACGGTCGACCGCAGCCAGCATCGCGAGCCAGCGATCGACCCCCAGCTTCGTGTAATCGCGATAGGCATTGCGCAGCCGGCCGGCCTGCTTCTGCGCTTCGGCGAAGCTGACGTCGCTACCGAGGTTGGCGACGAGTTGCGCGGCAACCCGGTCGCCGAATTCGGGGCCGGCGACATTCGCGATGACGATCCCGGCCGGCCGATCGCGAACGTCCTCGAGCAGTGCCGCCGCCGCGATGCGCGGGTCATTGCCATGCGCCCTGATCTCGACCTCGCCCAACCGACCATTCGCGAACATCGCCCACTTGATGCGCGTATTACCGATATCCACCAGCAGCTTCATGACCGGGCCTCCCGATTGACACCGCGTAGCGTGACTTCGCCGGAAACGACGGTGTGCAGCGTGCCGCCATCTTCCAGCAACAAGGCGCCCGCGTCATCGATTCCCGCCGCTAT
>JBLYYV010000318.1:0-3320 GCA_048550095.1 Gammaproteobacteria bacterium | reverse complement strand
CCAAGCTGCAGTCGGGCGAGGCCGTCGGCCGCGTCATGACGGACTGTGAACGCATCGAACCGTTTTACGCGCACACGATCGCACCCGCGATCGCTGCATTCTGGGTCCCCGCACTCATCCTGGCATGGTGCTGGACGGTGAATCACACGTTGGTCTACGCATTGTTGCCGTTCTACGCGGCCAACACGCTGCTGCTGCCCTGGCTCGTCTCCAAGCTCGGCGGCGACGGCGTCAGGTACCGGGAGCAGTTAGGCCAGGTGAATGCCTTCGTCGCCGACAGCATCCAGGGCGTTCGCGATACGGTCGCGTTCGGCTACGAGAAGCAGCGCGCCAAGGAACTGTGGGAAACCGGCGCGACGATGCAGGAGGGCCAGGAGCAGCTCTACAGCGCAGACGCGTGGCAGCGCGCGCTCGCCGAGGTATTCATCACGGTGGGCATCCTCGCCGCGGCGTGGGTCAGCATCGACCTCGCGGTCGCCGGCCAGATCGACCCGCTCGTTGACGTCCCGGCCGTGATTGCCGTATCGGTCGTCGGCTTCTACCTGTCGGTGGGCCTGGCAAATAACTACACGGACTTCCGCGTCGCGATCTATGCCGCACGACGCCTGTTCTCGATGATGGAACAGGAGCCGGCTGTATCCGAGACGGCTACCGCCCCGGTCACCGAGCCGCTCGAGGCGTCGATTCATTTCGACAACGTCGGCTTTGAATACGACACCGAGGAGGCAGCCTGGGCTCGCGAGAAAAAGGTGTTCGACGGCTTCAGCATCGACATCGAGGAAGGCGCGCATGTCGCGCTGGTCGGACCCAGCGGCGGCGGTAAGTCCACGATCTGCAACCTGCTGCTGCGCCAGTGGGACCCGCAAAGCGGTTCGATTCATATCGGCAAGCGGCCGCTGACGGATTTTCCGCTGGCGGACCTGCAGCGTCTGTTCGCGGTTGTGCAACAGCGTGCGTATATCTTCAATGACACGCTGCTCGAGAACATCCGCATGGGCAAGTACGACGCCACGGACGAAGAGATCGCGGCGGCCGTCGAGAAAGCCGGCATGACCAAATGGGTCGAGAGCCTCCCCGACGGACTCGAGACCCAGGCCGGCGAGCGCGGCAGCAGCATCTCCGGCGGCCAGCGTCAGCGTCTGGCGATCGCCCGCGCGGTGCTGAAGGGCTCGCCGATGGTCCTGCTCGACGAAGCAACATCGAACCTCGACCTCGAGACGGAACGCAGCGTCATGGACGCACTGAAGCGACTCGCGGAAGGCCGCACGACGCTGACCATCGCGCACCGCCTGTCGACGATCGTGGACTGCGACAAGATCTTCGTCATGGCGAACGGCAGGATCACGGAGACGGGCACGCACGACGAGCTCATGACGCTCGGCGGCTGGTACGCGAGGATGTTCGAATTGCAACAGGACGAGGTCGACGCGACACTGGCGGTCTGATCGGACGGCGTTTAACATCCCCCAGACTTTGCACGTTTGGGGGATGCACACATGGGCAAGAAGACTTCGCGGGAATTTTCGGCTCTCAGCTTTCTGTGGCGATTCCTGTTCGCGCTGGCGCTGATCCTGGCGACCTATAATCCCTCGGGCTACTCGATTTCCGACTGGGTCCGGGCCGCGATGTCGGAAGGTAATCTCGGGCCGGAGCATTTCTTCCTGTCGACGCTGCTGGTTATCGGCTGGGTCATACTGTTCGTCGCGACGTTCAAGTCGCTGAATGCGCTCGGCGTCGTGCTGGCGGCCATCGCAATCGGCACGTTCGTCTGGATGCTCGTCGACTTCGGCCTGCTGGGCGCCGGCTCACGCTCTGCAATCGTATGGATCTCGCTCGTGTGCCTGGCCGCTCTGCTGACAGTGGGCCTGTCCTGGTCACATATCTGGAGACGCCTGACCGGCCAGTTCGACGTAGATGACGTCGACTGACGCCTCGGTGGGCCGATTGGCCCAGATATCGCTGCCACGATCGCGGCCGCTGCGCAATGCGGGGACCCCGCGTTGAAATTCCACTCAACGTTGCTACAGTCGTCTGCCAGCCCGGCCCGACCGGGGAAGACGACCACAGGAGAATAAGTATGAGCGTCGCTAGAATTACCGAAATTACCGCCACATCCAATGACAGTTTCGAAGATGCCGTCAAGAAAGGCGTCAAGCGTGCTTCCAAGACACTGCAAAACGTCACGGCCGCATGGGTCAAGGACCAGCAGGTCGAAGTGAAGGACGGCAAGATCACCCAATATCGCGTCTGCCTGAAAGTGACCTTCATTCTGAAGGACTAGGCCGTAAGGACCAGGAATTTCTGTAAACGCGCCTGTTTTTCGATAAAATCCGGCGCAGTTGCCGAGCTGACCGACGGTCACACGAGCTCGAATTCACGATAGACCGCGATCATTTTCGCGAACAGGAGAACCAAGAAGTGGCGAAACTAGACACTATTGAAGGCATCGGGCCCGCGCTGGCCGAGAAGCTCAGTTCGGCGGGTGTGGGTAGCACCGATGCGCTGCTGGAACAGGGTGGCACGAAAAAAGGCCGCGCCGAGATCGCGGAGAAATCCGGCATGTCGGAGTCCCAGATCCTGAAGTTCGTCAATCACGTCGACCTGATGAGGATCAAGGGCGTGGGCAGCGAGTACTCGGACCTGCTCGAGGCCGCCGGCGTCGACACCGTGCCGGAACTTGCACAGCGCAATGCGGCCAACCTGACCGCCAAGATGGAAGAACTCAACGCCGAGAAGAAGCTCGTGCGTTCGACTCCGTCAGAGTCGCAGGTTGAAGGATGGGTCGAACAGGCCAAGGGCCTGCCGAAAGCCGTTCACCATTGAGCGCCTGAAACGAAAAACCGGCCGGTCACTCGCGTGACCGGCCGGTTTTTTTATGCGCGCAGCTATCTCAGGCCGCCGGAATGCGAATCTTCTGACCCGGATAGATCTTGTTCGGATCCTCGATAACGCCCTTATTGGCTTCGAAAATCTTCGTGTATTTCATGGCGTCGCCGTAATAGCGCTTCGCGATGCCGGACAGTGTGTCGCCACTCTGAATCTCGTAGATCTCCCCTTCGGGTTCCGGCTTGGGCTCTTCGGCCTTCGGCGCGCGAGATGATAAATCGTTCGCGACGACTTTCTCGACGCCCTCGATGTTGCCGGCCACCAGAACCGCTCGTTCGCGATCGGCCGGGCTCATGCACTCGCCACAGAGCGTGACGACGCCATCGTCGAACTCGACGCTGAGATCCTTGATCGGACTCAGGTTGATCTCCATCGTCTCCTTGATCTTCTCGGCCGCGACATCGTCACGATCGAAAACCTGTCGCCCGAGATTT
>JBLYYV010000317.1:0-6698 GCA_048550095.1 Gammaproteobacteria bacterium | reverse complement strand
GGTGTGCCATTTTTTTATCAGGCAAAGCCTCTCGCCACTGCAATTTTAACGCCGTTGGTATTTCTAGGGCCCGCTTTTCTATACGCCCACCTGTGGCGAAAAAAGGACCGGCCGCTCCCTTTGATAGTCCCGCTGATGATGGCTGCGAATGGCATATGGTGGACACTATTTCCTTTCTTAGAAGCATTCATTATCTCGAACATCGCGCATTCGGTCCAATACCTGGCGATTACCCTCGTGTACCACGTCCGGGAGAAAGGCGGGCCCGGCCAAAGTGAGCATGGGTGGTTTTATCATGCCGCGAAGTTCTACGGTGTGTGCGTTCTGCTGGGATATGTTCTGTTTAGTGTATGGCCGTACGTGTTCGTGCTAATGGGTGCATCCTATGCCCAAAGCGCGCTATTAGTGCTTGCGATGATAAATATCCATCACTTCGTGGTGGACGCGTATATCTGGAGATTGCGGGTTCCGGCGAATCGCGTGGCGCTAGCGGAAAGAGCAGTGCCGCAACCGCAATCGACGTAACGTTTCCGATCGGATCATCCCGGCCGCACCATTACCTATGACGGGCGATGGTGTCGGACTGAACTACCAGTCGATCTGAAACCCGATACTGGCCATCAGGCCCGTCGGCAGATACTGACGTTGATCTGGACCGCGGTTACGCCGAGCCCGACCTAACCTGTCTCGATGCCGGCGAGCCCGATGATCAGGCTACGACCGGCCAAATCATTCATGCAACGCATGTCGGGTTTCCAGGAAGTGCCGCCTGCAGTCGGGGCCATTTTGCCGTGAGCTAGCGTAAACACCATGCTGGATGCCCGCCGCATCTGACGTCCGAATTTCACTTCTGCCGGGGATGGGGACCCTATAGACTGTCCGTCATCCGCGTAATTCGACCGAGGGCATCCCGCCGATGATGACGGAATCGACTGACCAGCAACTTCGCGCGCGCGTTCGTCTGTATGGCGAATTGCTCGGCAATGTGCTCCGACAGCATGCGAGCGAAGGCGTCTACGACACGGTGGAGTCATTGCGGCGCGGCTATATCGCCCTGCGGAAGCAGGATGATCCCGAGCGTCGCGAGCAGCTATTGGGGCTGGTCAGGAATCTCGATCCGGAAACGCTGGTGCAGGTAACGCGCGCGTTTTCCATCTACTTCAGCCTCGCGAATATCGCCGAGGAGGCTTTTCAGCATCATGCCCGCCGAGCCGCAGTGAGCGCGGGCGAGCCGCTGTGGCATGGATCCTTCGACGATTCCATCGGCCTGCTCGCGCGAGAAGGTATGTCGGTTCAGGATCTGCAGCGCTTGCTCGACTCGCTCTATTACATGCCGGTCTTCACGGCCCATCCGACCGAGGCCAAGCGGCGCACGATCATGGAATCGCTGCGGCGGATCTTCGAGACCAGCGAAGAGCTGGACGGCTTGAGGCTGAGCGAGCAGCAGCGCGGTGAAATTACCGATCGACTTCAGGCGCAAGTCCAGGTCCTCTGGAAGACCGATGAGGTGCGTGTCAGGAAGCCGCGGGTCGAGGATGAGATCGCCAATGGCCTCTACTATTTTCGCCGCTCGATCTTTAGTTCCGTGCCAGTGGTGTATCGCAACCTGGAACGCGCGATACGGCGGAATTACGGCGAGGACCAAGCGAGAGAGTTGGTCGTGCCGAGTTTTCTGCGCTTCGGTTCGTGGATTGGCGGAGATCGCGACGGGAATCCGTTCGTGACGTCGGAGACGACCAAGCGGGCAGCGCGCATGCAGGCGCGCGAAATTCTGCAGGAGTATGTCGAGCGCACGGACCGGCTGATGCATGTGCTGACGCATTCGGAGAACATCACCCACGTTGCCGATTCGATCAGGCTCGACTCACCGTCGGACCGGTTGATGGCGCGCGCTGCGTTCGCCGATGAGCCCGATCGGTTTCAGTGTGAGCCCTACCGCCGCAAGATCGTGCTGATCAACTACCGGCTGCGATGCAATCTGAAGCGCATTGAGCAGCGTTTGCAGGGGTACGAGCACGGTAAACAAGAGCATCCCTATGATTCTGCCCAGGGATTTTTCGACGATCTGTGTCTGATCAGGGATTCGCTGCGTCAGCATGGAGACGGCAACCTGGCGGATGGTCAGCTCAAGGACCTGATCCGGTTGGTCGAGACCTTCGGTTTTCATCTCGCGTCGCTCGATGTGCGCGAGGAATCGTCCCAACACAGCGCTGCCGTCGACGAGTTGCTGCGGGTGGCGGGCGTTACGGGTGGTTATGCCGAAGCCGGCGAGGACGAAAGACTCGAGATTCTCGCTGGGCTGCTGTCGAACAAGACGGCCTTGAGGATACCGGACCGAAGCCTCAGCGAGGCGACGCAGAAGGTACTCGATGTCTTCTATACGATCGTCGAGATACGCGCGGAGATCGGCGCGCCTGCGATCGGTCACTACGTCATCTCCATGACGCACCATGCGAGTCATGTGCTCGAGGTGCTGTGGCTGGCGAGCCTCGCGGGTCTCGTCGGGCGTGATTCCTCCGGAGAATGGTACTCGGAGTTATCCGTGTCGCCGTTGTTCGAGACGATCGACGACCTCGAGCGCATCGACGCCGTGCTCGAGGCCTTGCTCACGCAGGCCACTTATCGCGAATTCATTCGTTGCCGCGGTGATCGTCAGGAAGTGATGCTGGGTTATTCCGACTCGACCAAGGACGGCGGCCTGCTTGCGTCTGCCTGGAACCTGTATCGGGCGCAACAACAGATCGCGGCGATCGCGGAGCGACACTCCGTGCGTTGCCGCATGTTTCATGGTCGGGGCGGAACGATCGGGCGCGGCGGCGGCCCGACTCATGACGCGATCATGGCCCAACCGCCGGGTACGTCGGGCGGGCAAATCAAGTTCACCGAGCAGGGCGAGGTGCTGTACTACAAGTACAGCAACCGCGAGACGGCCGTCTTCGAGCTGACGCTCGGAATGACCGGGCTGATGAAAGCGAGCCGGTACCTCGTCGACGGCGAGGTCGCCGACTACGAGAAGTTCGCGCCGTTGATGTCCAGCCTGGCGGAGTCCGGCGAACGGTCGTATCGACAGCTCACCGATGAAACGCCGAGCCTGCTCGAGTATTTCTACGCGAGCACGCCGGTCGCAGAAATCGGCCTGTTGAACCTGGGTTCCCGACCTTCACATCGCAGCAAGGGCGATCCGTCGAAGGCATCGATCCGCGCCATTCCCTGGGTTTTCGGGTGGGCCCAGTCGCGGCACACCCTGCCGGGCTGGTATGGACTCGGTACCGCAATCGAGCAGGCATGCGCAGGGGACGATGGCTTGGACAGGCTGCGTGAGCTCTACCGTGAGTGGCCGTTCTTCGCCGCGTTGTTCGAGAACACGCAGATGGCGTTGGCCAAGGCGGACATGAAGACGGCGCGTGAGTATGCCGAACTGGCCGGCGACGATGCGCAGATGCGGTCGATCTACAACATGATTCGAGATGAGTATCAGCGCAGCGTCGAGCACATCAACGCCGTCTGCGAGAATAGTGAGCTGCTGGCAGGGCAGCCGACACTTGCGCTGTCGCTCGCGCGAAGACGTCCGTATCTCGACCCCCTGAATCACATTCAGATCGCTCTGCTGGCGCGTTACCGTGAGTCCGGTACGGACGAATTGCTAAGTAACTTGCTGCGGTCGATCAATGCGATTGCGTCCGGCATGCGGAATACCGGGTAGACGCGGCCGGCTCAGTCGACGCGGGGCTTCGCGAGTATCGGCCAGTAGACCCACGCGAACAGCACGAACGCGACCATCCATATTGTTGCGGCCGTCTCGACCGTCAGTATGTACCAGTCACCGAGCAGCGGGCCGCTCAGCCTGACGAGCGTGCTCAGCATCCAGAGAACGTAGACGAAGACGGTGATCCGCGCCGCGTGCAATGGTCGGCCCGTATGGCCGAGCGAGACCCGCGTCATCATCGCGATGATCATTCCGGTGATCGCGCCGATGGTCAGCGCGTGCATGGCCGCGGACGGCAGGTAGCCGCCGAACACGGACAACGCCACCAGCGCGTAGCCGAGCGGAAACCAGAGATAGGCAATGTGCAGCACGAAGAGCAGGGGTTCGCCGACGGTGCGGAGGCCGGACCATTGACTCAGTCGCATCGCGTGCACCAGCGCTGCGACCAGAGCGGCGGTCCCGCTGATCGGGTTCGCGGGCGCGACGGTGACGGCGATGCCGGTGACGATCGTCATCAGGATTGCGGCGATGTCGAGCATCGGCACGACTCGTGGCATCGCCTCATCCGCGGCACCTTTTGCCCTGAGCCAGTTCGCGGTGAAGCTCGGGATGATGCGACCGGCGATGATGGCGACCAGAACCAGGATGACGTGCACGGCCAGCAACAAGGCCAAGCGATCCAGGCCGGGTGCCGCGACAGCGCCGATATGAAACATCAGGTTCAGACCCGCCAGCAGCGCCACGACGCCGACCACCGGCGCGTTGCGGCGGTTGTTCGCGGCGAACACTTCCCGGCCGAACAAGAACGTCAGCAAACACGGGAACAGCATGTCGGCGGTCGCGATCACGAGCGTTGGCCACTGACCCGTAAATGCGAGGGCCACGCGGCCAACGATCCATGCGGCAGCCAATGCGCCGAGTTCCATGCCGTGTATCCGCGTTCGGCCGGTCCAGTTCGCAACCGCGGTCAGAACGAATCCCGCCACGATCGCGAAGACGAAGCCGAATACCATTTCATGCGCATGCCAGTAAAACAGGTTCGGATGCCCGGCGAGCGGGCCGTACCCCAGCAGCGCGAGCGTCCAGAGAAAAATGACGCAAAACGCGCACAGCGATCCGAGCAGAAAAAAGGCGCGGAACGAGTAACTCAGCAGGGTTCGAATGATGTCACTCATGTCATGAAGATCGCGGCACTCGCTTTATGCGGCCATCGGTAAGCCCGGGGCCGGATTTTCGGTACTCTATCACTATTAGAACTCTTGCTTATCACGTGCAACACGGTGGTTACGATGCTCCAGAAAACGCTTATGTCTATTTTGCTCACGGCGACATTGAGTATTGGTTTAATCAATTCGGGCGTCGCCCTTGCGGATACCGTCGCCGTCATCGGCACCGGGCGTGTCGGCGGCGCATTGGGGCCGCAGTTCGCGCGTGCCGGTCACGAGGTCGTCTACGGGTCCCGGGATCCGGCCCGAGAGGCGGTCCGCGAGCTCGTTGCGGCAACGGGCGCGAACGCGTCCGCCGCCGCGCAGGCCGAGGCGGTGGCGGCCGCGGACTACGTCGTGTTGGCGGTCCCGTGGAAAGCGGCGCAGGCCGTCGTCGAAAGCCTGGGCGATCTGGAGGGCAAGATCGTCATCGATCCGACGAACGCCATTGGCTTCGCCACCGGGCAGGCGGAGATGGTGGTGGAAACATCGGGCGGCGAGTTGATTCAGAGCTGGTTACCCAAGGCCAGGGTCGTGAAGGCCTTCAATACGGTCGGCTATCACGTCATGGCGAATCCGGCCGCGGCGGGTGGTCCGGTCACCGTGCCCCTGGTCGGCGACGATGCGGACGCCAAGGCAAAAGTTGCGGCATTGATTCAATCATTCGGCTTCGAGACGATCGATGTCGGCCCGATCAGGAACGCACGGGTGCTCGAAGGCATGTCGATGCTGTACATGGTGCCCTATATGTCCGGCCGCAGGGATCAGGCGTTCGAGTATTACTTTCGCAAGGGTTCGAGTCCGCTGGACATCAAGCCGGTCCGCCCGGCCGAGTAATTTCTTCGGCCCGCAGCGCGGATTTGCGTTGCCGTTTGGACGCTTGAATCAGCCTTTCAGGTAGACCCGGTCGTCGAAGCTCGGGATCCAGTTCGGTTTGAACGCGACCAGGCCGGTCACGACCATGCCGTTGATAAAGGCTTCCGGGAACATCAGGAGTGGCAGAACCAGCAGGTAGCTTTCCTGTAGCTGCTCGATCGAGACCACGTCGGATCCGAACAATAGAGCGCTGTTGACGAGGACGGCCGCCAGCATCGAAGCGGCCGCGCCGAAGAACGCGCAGACGAAGATGTAGATGAACGGGTTCGGCGGCAGGTAGCGCTGGCTGGCGCGGAACATTGCCCAGCTGATGCCGACCGGCACGACACCGTAGGCGAGGAACGCGAGCGGGAGCGACTGCCAGGTTTCGATACCGGCGAGACACATGGCCAGGCTCAGCGTCGCGGCAGCGATGATGGCGAGGGGTGCGCCGAACATCAGGGTCAGGGTCGTGAGACAGAGCAAGTGAATCGGAATCGCCGGGACGATCCCGGCGCGCAACAGCCAGATGAAAAACGCCGCGACGCACGAGCCGAAGAAGACATGCTGAAATCCGGGGCTGCGGAAATTGTTCCAGGGCGTTCGTAGAAGCGCGACGCACAGAATCCCGGCGGCAAGTACCCACATCAGGAAAGCTAAGGTCATCGCTGGTCGCTCATGATTGACGGCCCATATGCCGATTGGGCAATGTGCCGATCGGCCGATGTAAAGACTGGGCGCAGCACCGGCATGCCTTGTAGATGCCGGGCGCTTGCGAAACAATGATACATGCTGGAATCGAGGAGTGGACCCGATGAGTCGCAAACGCCTGAGTTTATTGCCTGTATTGAGCTGGATTTGCCTGATCGTCGCTGTTACTGGCAGTGTGAGCCTGGCCGACGGCGTCGAAGCCGAATTGGCCGCCCTTGCCG
>JBLYYV010000316.1:0-9693 GCA_048550095.1 Gammaproteobacteria bacterium | reverse complement strand
GTTTCGTCGCGGACTCCGCGCAGTTCCTGCCGGCGGGCCAGGACCCGTCCGAGCATCCGAGCTTCATTAATCCGATGGATCCGGATACGTGGGCGCAGGCCTGCGCCGCTGCCGGCTTCGACGTGCTGGAGGCGAGGTGGCTGGCCAGCGGCACAAAGCATGCGACCGGCCGCGATCACGCCGGCGTGGTGGCAGTCCGCATCTAAGCTCAACCGAGATCGGGGTCAGATCTTTAGATCTGACCCCATATAGCTGACCGATGCCGGTTATTGCTGCCGGTCAGCGCACGAGGGGTCAGATCTGAAGATCTGACCCCGCTACGTCGCGAGACCAGGCCGCGATGCTAAGTCGCGAGCAAGCTCTCCAAATGATCCAGATCATTGACGACGCGCCAGCGTCCGCCGCTTTCGTTGACCTGCGTCTCCCAGTCCTTCAGCCGTCCGAGATACTCCCGCGGATCGACGTTGTCGGTGCGCAGCTTCGTCACGTTCAGCGCGACGACGTCGAAGCCGTCGAGATTGAGCGGGATGTCGCGGACGTAACCGGACTGCAGGTCTTCCTTCAGGTCCGAGAAGATGAAGATCGTCTTGCGGCCCGGGTCTTTCTCGTTCAGGAACTCGATCGCCTGCAGCAGGCCGCCGGTGATGTCGGTGTATGGCGCCGACGTGGCGGTGCGCGCGAACTCGCCGACCTGGTCGGCGAACAGACGTTTCTGCCCGTTCGCGGCGCTCGGTCGGTCCTCGAACGTCGCTTTGACGACGATATCCTTTTCGCTGAAGCTGCCGGTGTCGATCCGGGCGACCGCGAACGAATCCGTCGGGCCGAGCTTCGACAGCGTGAAGTAGATGATCTGCTCCGCTTTGACGAGTTCCTCGCGGTAGGTGCCCGATGTGTCGAGCAGCATGTAGACACCGGTATTGTGCTTGGCCGGTTGCCCGCATGCCGCGAGCAGAAAAGTCATGCCTAACAACAGGGTTCTCATAACAGCGCCCTCCGGTAGTCCGGCGTATCGTCGCCACCGCGAGTGCGTTGGCGGTTCTGGTTGCGGGCCTCGATCCACAGCGGCAGACACAGCGGCAGGTCATAGATCTTTTCGGCGAGCGCGCCGGCGTGTTTGCAGCCATTGCCCAGTACGCGCATCGTCGCCGAAAGAAGATTCAGGAAACCCATCCCGAGGATGCCGAGGACCGTACGAGACGATTGCACGAATGTTTCCAGCGGGATCGCGACAAACACCAATGCGAACGGCAATACGAAACCCATGCCCATCTGTGCGGCCGTCGTGATCCACAGGTCCTGGCTGGTCAGGATCGCTGCACCGTCGCCACGGAGCAGGGCGCTCGTCGCAAGTTCATCCTGCAACAGGATCTCGCGCATATAGGCGAGTCCGGCCTCGATGCTGGCCAGCATGACGAGGATGCCGAAAGTGATCCAGATCATGCGGACCCGCAGCTTGTCCGGCAACGCGCCGATGACGGGGAACAGCCGAGTGATGCGCAGCGACTCCATCAGGAACAGGCCCATCGAGATCTCGACCATGATGATCACGAGCGCAGCGATATCTGCCGTGCGGAAATCGCCGATGAAGTTCGTGCCGCCGACCATCTCGGCCATCGGCCGCGCGATCAGCGAGAAGTTGATTGCGGCGCCGCCGACGGCGATTGCCAGCACGAATGCCGATACGAAGAAATACACGAGCGCGGATGATGAGAGGATAGCAACGGCTCGGTCCGAACCGCGCACGATATCCTCGTACTCCGACATGTGACGATCGATCGCGACCGAGCGGGTCAACAGGCTCTCGACGTTCTTGTTTACGTCGCCCAGAGTCTGTTGCACGCTGCGCCAGTGCGGAACCATATTTCGCAGCAGTTCATGACGCTTCGCGCTGGCGGCACGGTACGCGACCATCGCCTCTTCGTGTGCCTTGACCAGCGACTTGTGGATGTCGCCGAGTACGTTGCCGGCCCCGATCCCCTGGCGCGCGTCGATCTTCGCGACTGCTTCGACGGCCTTGACCCACGCGGGCGGATCCGGGGGCACTTCGACGGCCTGCTGGTGATCTTCCTCGATACGATGAATCGCCTCGTTCAGGCTTCGGTTCAGCGTCGGGTAGTTGGCGAGGTCTTTGTGGACGGTATCGTTAATCCGTTCGAATTCTTTCTCGATCGCCCGTTCCTTGGCCTCGCGGCCGGCCGCAAGCAGGACTTCGCGATTCCGGGTGGCCAGGCGTGCTTCCGCGTGCGACAACGATGTCGCGCCGAGCCTGAACCCGGCATGCAGCGCAGAACTGATCGCCCGGATGGCCTGGTGCGCGGTCGAGCGCGCCAGGTATAGCGCTGCGATGGCCAGAATCAGCAGCAGGATGGCCGAGATCGCGGGATACGGGGTAATCCCCAATAGTTTTGATGCCAGCACGATCGTCTCTCCCTCTATGGTCAATCCAATGTATGGTCAAACGATAGGCCAGCGGACAGAGGGGAGGGCAACTGCGGGAATGACGACGTTTCGCGGGGCGCGTCAGTGCGCCCGCATTGCCGGCAACCCCGCTGTCATAGGTAATCCCTTAGACCGGTGGCTTTGCGACCCTTCCTTTCAGAAGGTGTGCCTTTGTTCAACGTGGCGCAGGGTGTCACGCACTCGGACGGAGTGTCAACGCCGAGTCTTCATAACACAGTATTCGGTGCGCGATCGTCAAAGCGTGCGTGATCGCTTATTTTCCGCACCCACGCCGGACGGCGATTTCGAGGGGGCGAACTTATTTTGCGTCCCTTTGCGAATGACGGTAACGTTATGTTTACGTCAACAGCGAGCGCGTTAAGCGCGCGGGGAACGGGCGATGGAAGGCATCATCGGTTTACTTATTCTGATCGCCGACATCTATGCGATCGTCAAGATCGTGCAGAGTTCGGCGGACACGATCAAAAAGTTGATCTGGATCATCATCATCCTGGTGCTGCCGATCATCGGTTTGATCGTCTGGTATCTCATCGGCCCGGGCGGCAAAGACGGCTAAATTGCTCGCTGACGGCGCCCAGGCGGCACAATACTTCGTTAAGAATCGGCTCACGATCCTCATGTACTGGAGTACACTGCGGTCGTTTCCCGGCGCTGGCCTATTTCGACCGGGACTGCGCGCCGATCCTTGCCTCGCTCTTGCACGCGCCTGACCACCGTCAGCAAGCAATTTGGGGGTAATCATGGCTGCTAATAATGCAATGGAAGAAGATCGCGGCCGGCGATTTACCGGCATGCAGGTGCTGGGTATTGTCGTCGCGACGCTGGTCGTGGCGGTCGTCGCGACATTCCTCGTCATCCGGTATTTCGTATTTCCCAGTGACTTCAAACCGGTTCAGCTCAATGCGAAGGAGCAGCAGGTTCTCGATGCGAAGCTCGACCGGCTGGAGTCGCTGAGTGGCGCCACGGCGCCGCTGGAGCCCGAAGCGTATTCGGAAGAGGGTGCGAGCCGCGAGATTCGTCTGTCCGAGAAAGAGCTGAACGCGATGCTGGCGAACAATACCGACCTGGCGACACGCGTTGCGATCGACCTGGCGGATGACCTCGCCAGCGCCAGAATCCTGATACCGATGGATCCGGACTTTCCCGTCCTCGGCGGCAAGACGCTGCGCGTCAATGCGGGGCTCAACCTGGCTTATGCCGACGGCCGTCCGATCATCGCCGTGAGAGGCGTCAGCATTATGGGCGTGCCGATGCCGAATGCATGGCTCGGCAACCTGAAAAACGTCAACCTGGTCAAGGAGTTCGGCGGTGACCCCGGGTTCTGGAAGTCGTTTGCGGACGGCGTGGAGCAGATCCAGGTCGAAGATGGTCGCCTGCTGATCGAACTCAAAGAGTAGCCGACCTACCAGCCGCCGCCACCACCGCCACCGCCGCCGCCGCCGGAGGAGCCGCCGCCACCACTGCCGGAACTCGAGCCCGGGGCCGTCGTGGAAGATGCGACGGCTGCACCGAGGCTGGACCCGAGGCTGCGCGTGAACGATGCCGTATTGCCCGGTTCCCAATGCCGTCCACGGTACCAGCGCGGTCGATAGCCGCTATCCCCCGGCGCCATGCTGGCCAGTAACAGGATGCGCGCGAATTTCTCACTCCATTCGTTTTCGAGGTCTAGCGCCAGCGCATAGGGCAGGTATTTTTCGAATAGCTCCGGTGTCTTCTCCGGAGGATTCAGCAGGTTCAGCCGTTCTTCTTCCGCGGTGCCGAGATACATGCGGAACCCCTCGATTTCGTCCATGATTTTGCGCCCGGCCAGCGTCGGGCGTTTCAACAGGAAAAAGAACACGACATTGATGCCGCCCAGCAAGGCGAAACACAGGGATTGCAGCGGGTTATCGAACAGGTTGAGCGCCGAGCCGAGGGCGCCATTCCCGACTATCACGATGGCGAAGATCACGAACTGGAAAAAACCGACGAGTGCGCCACCGCCGAGTCGCGCCGATGGTTTCGCCTTGAATGTCGGGTCGTCGTCACCGCCGCCGAAGAAGTGCAGCGCGAGGTAGACGACGAAAGCGCTGCCGAAGAACATGATCAGGGCACGGAACAGCAGGCTGCCCTCGTTGTCCGCTGACGCGGCGCTGAGCGTAATCAGGAGAGTCAGTATCAGCCCGATGACGAAAAACTTCGTGTTGCGCAGGAAATAGACCTTTTCATATTCGAGTTTCAGGCTTTCTTTCAGGCGTTTGACCGCTTTGCCGAGCACCTGGTGATTCTTGTTGTCGAGCAGGATCGATTCCCCCGCGCCGCCGAACAGCTTCTTGGCGATTCGGCGTTCGCCGCCGCTGAGTGATTCCAGCGTCGCGCCGGGTTCCCGGCGCAGCCTGTACTTTTTGGCTTCGGAGTCGATGACGTGATAGCCCTTGACCGCCATGCTGATCAGCGCCGCCGAGAACGCCTGTTTGTCATAGCCCATCAGGCGAATGAAACGCGTTGCGGCCGGAGACAGGCCTTTTGGCGGCTCGAAGCGCGGAATGATCGTGCCTTTTTCCGGGTCCCGGCCAAAGCGGCGCCACGCGAACATATAGTAGGCGAACACGGCCAGCGTGCCACCCATCGCGATACCCGTCGCTTTGTTGTCATCAACGAATTGGCGGGCCCGCTCGGCGTCGGTCGGTTCGGGAACGTACCCTTTCGGCCATGCGACCGCGATCGTCAGGCCCTCGTATGGCCCCAGCTGTCGGGTCGTGCGAAACGTCCAGATTCCGCCGCGGTCGAACGCGTTGAAATCCTTGCCGGTGGCGCCCTGTGGCCCCGTATACGCGGCTTGCTTGATCGCCAGCGCGCCGCCGGGCAGCCGCACGCGGGCTTCGACCTCGTCGATCATAAAGTTCCAGCCGTTGCCGGTGACGTTCCAGTAGAGTTCGTCGAAGTCGTCGAAGAATCCGAGCTGGCGCGTCGTCCGGTACGTGATCGTGTACGTGTGCGGGCCGGGGTCGAGAAAAACGCTGGCGTTGCCGATACGCACGCGGACGCCGTTGCGGAGTCCTTCGAGCTGGTAGTTCTCACTGAGCCCATCGCGCGTAACGCTGCGGACGTCGAAGGCCACGTTGACGGTATTGCCGTAGCGGTCTTCGTACTTCGTCGGGAAGTCGCGGAGGAGGCCGCGTTTGAAGTTGATGCCTTCGGCCTGAATCTCGATGGTTTCGATGACGGTCAGCGACGCGTCGTCGTTGATCGTGATGTCGCTGTCGAAGCGAAGGATTCGCTCCTGCGCGAGCGTCGGCGCGACCGGCGAGAGCAGGCCAAACGCGAGTACCGCGAGGCACCCTGCACGCAACATTGGCGACACGCCGGATCAGCCGTCGAAACTTACCTGGGGCACTTCCCGGTCATCGGGATTCTCGATCTCGAAGTATTTGGCTTTGTTGAACGAGAAGAAGCCCGCGACGAAGTTGCTCGGGAACGACTCGACCAGCACGTTCATGTTGCGCGCCGTGCCGTTGTAGTAGCGCCGCGCGAGTTGTACCTCGTTCTCGATCTCGCTCAGGTCATTCTGCAGGTCAATGAAGTTCTCGTTGGCCTTGAGATCCGGGTAGGCCTCGGCGACCGCGAACAGCTTGCCGAGGGCCGCTGTCAGCAGGCCTTCGGTCTGGCCGCGTTCTTCGATATCCGTCTGTCCCATTGCCCGCGTGCGGAGCTTCGTGACTTCCTCGAGGGCTTCCCGTTCGTGGGAGGCATACCCCTTGACCGTCTCCACGAGATTCGGAATCAGGTTCGCGCGGCGTTTCAGCTGTGTCTCGATGCCGCTCCAGCCTTCCTCGACCAGATTCTTGTTCTTGACGAGCTTGTTATAAATGCCGATTACGAAGGCCGCCAGGGCGGCGACGATCACTAGCAGAACGGTCATCGTAGACATGGGCGATACTCCGGCTGTTTGCGCTCAGGGTTAGGACGCTAGCAAATGTCATCCGGCGCCGCGAGTCAAGTTGGACGTTCGCCCGCGCCGATGGGCAGCTTCGACCGCCCATATTGGCGTACAGTAGCGTTGCTATTCAGCAATTTGGCTCATGACTGAAGAACATCAGAAAAACGCCGTTCCCAGTGCGTCCGTGATCCTCGTGCGTGACGTCGAGGGCCATGGAGATCCGGGCGTCGAGGTGCTCATGGTGCGTCGTCATCGGGATACGTCGTTTGGATCTGCCGATGCGTTTCCGGGCGGCACGGTGTGTGCGGACGATGCACGGATCGCCGAGCACTGCGCCGGGATCGATCGAAACGAGGCGAACCGGCGTCTGGGCACCCGGTCGGCGGGGCTCGATTTCTACAGTGCCGCGATCCGGGAGCTGTTCGAGGAAACGGGTGTGCTGCTGGCACAGGGCGGGTCCACGCCGGGCAGCGTGCTGGACGATCAGCGCGTTGCGCTTGCTCAGGGTGAGCTCTCATGGCCCGTGTTTCTGGCCGAGCACGAGCTGATCATCCGTGCCGGTGACCTGCACTATGTGAGCCATTGGGAGGCGCCGCTCGATTTTCGGCCGCGCTTCACGACCCGGTTCTTTGTAGCCGAAATGCCGGGCGCTCAGCACGTTCGTCATGACGGACGCGAACTGGTCGATAGTCGCTGGGTAGCGCCGTTACGTGCTTTGCAGCTTGGGCGGGAACGGCAACTGAATCTGCCATTTCCGACGATGAAAATCCTCGAAGCATTGGCGGAATTCCGGAGTCGTCAGGAACTGATGCAATGGGCACGGTCACAATGGCAAAATGGCGTTCGGAAGATGCGTGGCGTGGCGATCGATGAAAACGGTACGCGTCGAATCGTATTGCCGGGAGAACCGGGCTACCCCGAGAACGAACAATGACCGCAGAATTGAAACCCGGAATCGTGACGCAGCTGGTGCCCGGCGTGCGTCGCCTGATCGCGCCGAATCCCGGCATGATGACGGGGCCCGGCACGAACACATACCTGCTCGGTGAGCGTGAGGTCGCCGTCGTTGATCCCGGACCCTTTGTCGAAAAACACGTCGATGCGATTCGGGCGGCTGCGCCCGGGCCCATTCGCTGGATACTCGTTACGCACACACATCACGATCACTCGCCGGCCGCGCAGGCACTGGCCGAGGTTACCGGTGCGCCCCGGATTGGCAGGCCGCCGCCCGATGGTCCGCGGCAGGATAGCGGGTTTGCGCCGGAGACCATCATGCAGGACGGCGACTCGCTCAACACGGACGAGTTCACGCTCAGGGCCGTGCATACACCCGGCCACGCGCCGAATCACCTGTGTTACCTCTATGAGGAGCTGGGCTGGCTGTTCACCGGGGATCACGTCATGAACGGATCGACCGTCGTGATCGACCCGCCGGACGGCAATATGAACGAATACCTCGCGTCTTTGCGTCGAGTCAGGGCACTCGATCTGAGCAAGCTCGCACCCGGCCATGGCGATTTGCTTGATGATCCGCGGGCGGAAATCGACTGGATTATCGAGCATCGGCTGGACCGCCAGTCACGCCTAGTCGCAGCGCTCAGCTCGGCACACGAAAAGACAGAGGAAGAGCTGGTCGTCGAAGTCTATGACGAAGTGGATCACAACCGCCATCCGATCGCGATGCGCTCGTTGCTCGCGCACCTGATCAAGCTCGAGGAAGATGGTCAGGCGCGCGACACCGGCAGCGGCTGGATCCTCGAGAGCTGATCCCCGCATGTCTGACCCGAGCTGGATCGAAACGATGTTCGCGGCGCTGGATGCCGAAGGCGTGCCCGGGCTGTTCCCTTACATTCACGAGGATGTCGAGTTTCGCTTCGGCAGTTTTCCGGCCGGCCGCGGACGCGACAATTTCGACCAGACATGGCGCGCGATCTCTCCGCATATCGCATCGCTGTCCCACGATGTGCTGGACATATGGGATAAAGGGGATTCGGTGGTCTGTCGTGGTAACGTCACCTACACGCTGATAGAAGGCGGCAGGGTTACGGTGCCATTCGCGAACGTTTTTTACCTGCGCGACGACAAGATCGCGGAATACCTGATATACGTTGATGCGTCGGCTGTTTTCGGGGCCAGCGACCCCGGCGCGTAATATCTCGTGACCGATGGCGGTATCATCGGTCGCCGTTTATCAATCAAGACTCAACTAACTAGGAAGATACCAATGAGCAAAGTTCATATCGCTATCGTTTCAGCATTGCTGTTGCTTGCCGGCTCATCATTCGCCGGCGACGTCGAGATCAAGGACTACTCGGAAACAATCAACCAGTTCAAGGAAGATCCCGCGATCGCGCCGCTGATGAGCTCGGCATATGGTTTCGCCGTCTTTCCGAAGATCGGCAAGGGCGGCCTGGGTATCGGCGCGGCGCGCGGCCGCGGACAGGTCTACCAGGGTGGCAAGGTCACGGGCATTACGTCGCTGACCGATATTTCCATCGGCTTCCAGGCCGGCGGCCAGGCCTATAGCCAGCTCGTCTTGTTCGAGGATCAGAAAGCCTACGACAACTTTACGAGCGGCAATTTCGAGTTCGATGCGGGCGCATCGGCGATCGCGATCCAGGCCAGCGCTTCGGCCGAAGCGGGTACGACGGGCACCGGCACCGATGCGGCCGCGGGGGGCGATTCTGAAGCCAAGAGTGCGAAATACACCAAGGGCTTGCTCGTGTTCACGATTGCGAAAGGCGGGCTGATGTACGAGGCCTCGATCGGCGGTCAGAAATACAGCTTCGAGGCGGTCGAATAAGGCGCGGCCGCGTTCACCATCTGAGCGGGTCGGGTCTCGATGATCAATTCGGATTCACGGCCGACCTGATTAGAGGCGCTGCGTCCGGCTAGCGCGCTATTCTGTGCGCAGTGCCTCGACCGGATCCATCGCCGCGGCCTGGCGGGCCGGCATCACCCCTGCGATCGCGCCGATCATGATGGCGACGACTTCGGCCGCGATCGCATACGGGATCGAATAGCTCAGCGGCATCGCCGGCACGAACAGCTTGACCGACTCGACGATCGCCGCGCCGAGCAATAGCCCACCGGCGCCGCCGATCGCAGCGAGCAGTATCGACTCGCTTAGGAAGATGTTGCGGATGCTGGTCCGGACCGCACCGAGCGAGCGCAGCAGGCCGATCTCGGACGTGCGCTCGCGGACGGCGATCGTCATGATCGTGAAGATGCCGACGCCACCGACGAGCAACGAGATGCCGCCGAGCGCGGCGACCGCGATCGTCACGACATTCAGCACCGAGCCGAGCACGTCG
>JBLYYV010000315.1:0-17910 GCA_048550095.1 Gammaproteobacteria bacterium | reverse complement strand
GCCGAGAAGTACAACATGTACGTCGGCGTCGAGGCCGGCTTCATCTTCAGCGCCTTCAACCTGGATTTTCCCGAGATCGGCTACAACGATGATCCGGTGCGCGAAAAGCGCAACTGGGCATTGCGCTGCGCGATGATCAAGGGATTCGACTGGGAAGGTCGCAACGAGAGCTTCTACATCGGGCTCGGTAAAGTGTTTCCGGGCATCATCGTGCCGGTCGTGCCCGAGTATGACCCCGACGTTTCACAGGAGAGCATCACGCGCGACGTCCCCGGCGCGAAAGCGCTGCTGGCGGAGTACGGCTGGACCCCCGACAACCTGCCGGAGCTGATCTACGGTACGAGTGCCGGCGTGACCTCGCGGCTGATCTTCGAGCAGTTTCGCGCATGGATGGGCGAGATCGGCTACCCGCGCGAGAAGATAGTGCTGAAGCAGTACGCGACCTTCGGCGACATCAGCAAGGCGTGGAAGGAAAGTCGCCTGCCGTTCGTGACCAAGGGCTGGGGCCTCGATTTCCCCGACGCCGAGAACACGCTCCAGCTGTTCTATGGTCCGAACGGATCGCCCGGCTCCAACGATGCGAACTACCGCAACCCGGAATATGATCGCCTGTATGAGCAGAGCAGCGTCATGCAGCCGTCGCCCGAGCGCACCGCGATCTACCGCCGCATGAACGAAATGATGATCGACGACTGCGTCGCCGTTACGGGGCTCGCGCGCACGAGGATTCTGCTGTGGCACAAGGACGTCATCGGCTTGCCGGACCGCGAGGTCGTCGGCGGGTTCTGGCTGAAGTACGTCGACCTGAAGGAACCCGGCGACGCGCCGGCGGAGACCTGAGCCCGTGGAAACCCTGCAGTACTCGATTCGCAAGTTGATCTCCGGGATACCGCTGATCCTGGGCGTGACGTTCGTCAGCTTCGTGTTGATGGTGTACTTCGGTCCGGATAAGACCTATGAATTGCTCGGCAAGAATCCGACCGAGCAGGAGATCGCCGAAGTCCGCGCCCAGCTCGGCTATGACCAACCCTTCTTCGTGCGCTATGCCGATTATCTGCGCGAACTCGCGACGCTGGACTTCGGCAACTCCGATTCCACCGGCGAGCGCGTCGACGCGCTGCTGAAGCGCACGATACCGATCTCGATCGCGCTGGCGACACCCGGGTTCATCCTCGGCAATGTTCTTGGCGTCGTGCTGGCGCTGTTCGCGGCGTTTTATCGAAGCACCTGGGTCGACAAGGCGATCATGAGCTTCGCCGTCGTCGGCATGAGTATCAGCTTTCTGATCGTGATCATCGCGTTCCAGATCATCTTCGCCTCGAGTTACGGTCTCGACCTGTTCCCGGTGCGTGGCTGGAGTATGAACTCGTTCGGCGAATACGCGACCTATGTCGCGGTGCCGACGATGGCCACGGTGTTCGTCGCGCTCGGTTACAACACGCGCTTCTATAGATCCGTGATCGTCGAGGAGATGACGCGCGATCACGTGCGCACCGCCAAGGCCTTTGGTATCCCGCCGGCAAAACTGTTCTACAAGAACATCCTGAAGAACAGCATGATCCCGATCATTACGCGCATCGTGTTCTCGATCCCGCTCGTCGTCATCAGTGGCAGCCTGTTGATCGAGAGCTACTTCGGCATCCCGGGCATCGGCAAGGTTACGTACGACGCGATCATCTCCGGCGACCAGCCGGTGCTGAAGGCCGTCGTCGGGCTGACGGCCGTGCTGTTCGTATTCGCGCAGTTGCTGACGGACATCCTGTATCGAGCCGTCGACCCGCGGGTGTCACTGAAATGAGTGCGGTGGCGGAAACGGTCGGGGGCAGCGTGCCGGTCAGGCGCGAATCGCTGTGGAGCAAGGCGCTCTATAAGTTCCGGCGCGATCGCACCGGCATGCTCTCGTTCGGCGTCGTCGTGCTGTACATGGTCGTCGCGCTCGGTGTCGCACTCGGCTGGTGGGCGACCGGCTGGAGCGCAGTCGACGGCGGCAAGTGGGAAGGCGTATCGGCCGAGCACTGGTTCGGCACGAACCGGATCGGCCAGGATATTTTCGATCGCGCGCTCTACAGTACGAAGACGGCGTTCGAGGTCGGGCTGGTCGTCGCGCTGTTGTCGACGGCCGTCGGCGCGATCCTCGGCGCGATCGCCGGGTTCTTCAGCGGTAGCTGGCTCGACGAGATCGTGATCTGGCTGATGGGTGTACTGGACTCGATTCCGTTCTACCTGTTCGTCGCCGCGATCGTGTTTGCAATGCAGGACAGCGCGTACGCGATGCATGTCGCGATGATTTCGACTTTCTGGACCGGCGTCTCGCGACTGATTCGCGGCGAGGTCATTAAGCTGCGCGGGCTCGAGTATGTGGAGGCCGCGCATGCGATCGGCGTGCCGGAGTACACGATCATCTTCCGTCACATCCTGCCGAATACGTCACACATCCTGCTCGTGCAGGCGACGATCACATTCGTCGCGGCGATCAAGTCCGAGGTTATCCTGAGCTTCCTCGGCCTCGGCGTGAAGGACGGCATGAGCTGGGGGTTGATGATCGCCGAGAGCTCGCAGGAGGTGTTGGCCGGTTTCTTCAATAACTTCCTCGCGGCTTCGGTATTCATGTTCGGGCTCGTCATGGCGTTCAACATGTTTTCCGATGCGTTGCAGGACGCGCTCGATCCGAGGAAGGTCAGCTAATATGGCCGACCGGCAGCCGGTACTCAGCGTCCGCGACCTCGTCGTCGAATTCTCGACCGAGAACGGCGTCGTCCGCGCCGTCGACAACGTCAGTTTCGATGTCTATCCGAACGAGACGGTGGGACTCGTCGGCGAGTCGGGCTGCGGCAAGACGGTGACCGGCCTGTCGCTCCTCGGGCTGATCCCTTCGCCACCGGGTCGCATCGTCAGCGGCGAGATCCTGCTTGAAGGCCGCGACCTGACGAAGCTGTCGGAGTCGGCGTTGCGCGAGCTGCGCGGCAGCGACATCTCGATGATCTTCCAGGAGCCGATGACGGCGCTGAACCCGGTGTTCACGATCGGCAACCAGATGATGGACGTGCTGGTGTTCCACGAGAAACTGACGCGCAAGCAGGCGCGCGCTGCGGCGCTCGAGATGCTCGCGAAAGTCGGTATTCCGGTGCCGGAGAAACGCATCGACGAGTATCCGCATCAACTGTCCGGCGGCATGCGCCAGCGAGTGATGATCGCGATGGCTTTGTCGTGTAATCCGAAGCTGCTGGTCGCCGACGAACCGACGACCGCGCTCGACGTCACGACGCAGGCGCAGGTGCTCGAGCAGATCAACAAGCTGCAGGACGAGTTTCACATGGCCGTGATCCTGATCACGCACGACCTCGGTGTCGTCGCCGAGACCTGCCGCCGCGGTATCGTCATGTACTGCGGGCGGGTCATCGAGAACGCATCGATCGACCACCTGTTCAAGCGGCCGCTGCATCCTTACACGTCCGGCCTGCTGAACTCGATTCCGCGCATCCGGGCCGATCGCATCGTGGAGCTGCCGATCATTCCCGGCCGCGTTCCCGATCTGCGCGATCTTCCCGACGGCTGTCGGTTCGCCGCCCGCTGCGATAAGGCCACGGACCTGTGTACGCGCGAGTCCCCGCCACTCACGTCGTTCGACCAATCGGACGAGTACGTCGCGTGTCATTTCCCGGGTGACGACAAGGAGATGGCCAGTGGCTGACGCGAAACCGCTACTCGAGGTCCGCGGGTTGAAAAAGTACTTCCCGGTGCGCGGTGGAATGCTTCATCGTGTTACGGCGCAGGTACGTGCGGTCGACGGCGTCAGCTTCATCATCCGGCACGGCAAGACGCTCGGGCTGGTCGGTGAATCCGGTTGCGGCAAATCCACGCTGGGTCGCGCGATCCTGCGGCTGCACGAACCGACCGGCGGGCAGGTGTTGCTCGAGGGTGTGGACTTCACTGCGCTTCACCGCGACGCGCTGGTCGCGGAGCGCAAGCGCATGCAGATCATTTTCCAGGATCCGTTTGCATCTCTCAGCCCGCGGCGCACGGTCGCGCAGATCATCCGCGAGCCGCTCGACGTTCACAACATCGGTAGCTCCGGTGAGCGTAATCGGCGCGTCGTCGAACTGTTGGACGTCGTCGGCATGGGGCCTGAAGTCCGCGATCGCTACCCGCATGAGTTTTCCGGCGGTCAGCGCCAGCGTATCGGCGTTGCGCGCGCCCTGGCACTTGATCCGCAGTTCATCGTGGCCGACGAACCGGTGTCGGCGCTGGACGTGTCGGTGCAATCGCAGGTGCTGAACCTGATCGCCAAGCTGAAGCGGGAGCGCGGAATCGCATTCCTGTTCATTTCCCACGACCTCGCCGTGATCCAGCATGTCAGCGACGAAATCGGCGTCATGTATCTGGGGCGGATTGTCGAACGCGCGTCAGTCGAGGAACTCTATAGAGAGCCGAAACATCCTTACACGCGCGCATTGATGTCGGCGATTCCGGTTCCGGACCCCGACAACAAGTCACAGCGCATCGTGCTGGAGGGCGACGTACCGTCGCCGATGCATCCGCCGCCCGGGTGCCCGTTCCATACCCGGTGTCCCGAGGCGCAGGCTCAGTGCTCCACGGTGGAGCCCGAAACCAAAAACGTCGGTACGGCAGAGGCTCCCCACGAGGTCACCTGTCACCTGTATTGAGTGCGCCGGGTTCATGGCGTCACTGGTCGATTCGCCAAGCTCCGTCTTCCTGGACGAGCCGATAGAAAGATTCTTCCGTCATGTTTGGGCTGGCCTGCAATCCCGACAGTCGCACGTAGTACTCGATCGTCTCCGGATTTGGACGCTCGGTTCTGATGATCTCGAATTTCGTGTAGCGAAATTCGATCGGCATCGTCTTGATCGTATTGCAGGTACTGCGCGCGAATACTTCGCGAGGTGTCAGCGAGTCGACGTTCTCGATCGAGTCGATATTCAGGCCAAACGTATCGGCCAGGGTTCCATCTTCGGCGCCCCCCGACTCGATCGATGCCAGGGTGGCGTCTTTCAGGACAGCGAGGAAACGGCGCGAGTGCAGCCCCGCCAATTCGTAGCAGCATGCATAGTCGCAGTCGCTCGCCATCAGTTGAAACGATTTCCCCAGAACGTCTTCCGGGCTCGTTTCCGCGCGGGCACTGACTGCGAGTACGACGATTGCGAGGCCGAGCAGCGATGAGATTCGATGAAATCCAAACATGTCGTTGGCTCCAGCGAGTCGTGAATCAGTCGGTGTGAAGACGCTTGCGCATCGCGTCGCATGACAGGCCGTCGGTCCTGGTCCGGTCGGTCCTGGCTGCGGATTTGCGGATGCTTTCGTAGCCGTTGCGCTCGTAGAATTTTCTTGCGGTCAGCGTGCTGTCGAGCGTGATCGCTTCGAGCTCCCAGGAAGCCGCCTGCTGCTCCATTGCAACGAGAAGCGCATAGCCGGCCCCCTTTCCGACGGCCTCCGGGCTGACATAGAGCAACAGCAACTCCCCGGGGCGACTCAGCATGCCGAATCCGACGATGTCACCTGCGGCCCCGACCGCTACGGTGCAAAAGTCCTCTGCGGATTCGACCCAGGCATGGACCGATTCAGCCGTTTTGTTGGCCAGCCAGTTGTCGAGTGTTTGCGGATCGTCCCCATGATCTTCGAAACAGAGTTCACGAATGGATCGTCGCAGCACTGTCACGATTGCTTCAACGTCCTCGGAGCCTGCCCGTCGGGTTTGCATTCTCGCTTTGCCTCGTCGTTCCCTGCCGCGGCAGCATCTATCGCTGCTTTGCTGGAAGCATGCCGATGAACTGCGCGTTAGCCCCCTCCGGGTAAAGCCGGCTAGGCGCGCCCCCGCCCATAGCGTTCGACCAGTTCGTACTTGCGTAGTTTCGCCCGAAGCTGGTTGTATGTCAGCCCCAGCAACTCGGCGGCCTGCGGCTGGCGAAAACGGCTGACGCGCATCGCCTGGTCGATCAGCCGCTGCTCCAGTTCGGCGACAGCGCTTTTCAGGTTCGTCGGCAGATCAATCGGCATCGGTTCCGACCCGGTCGACGCTTGATCGGTCTCGGTCGAGGGTTCTTCCGCATCGGCCATGCGAAACGATGTCGCGAACGGATCGAACACGATGTTCGAGATCGGTTCTTCCGGTACGGCGCTGCGATAGACGGAGCGCTCGACGGAGTTCTTCAGCCCACGCACGTTGCCGGGCCAGCGATCGACGAGCAGGGACTCGCGACAATCATCGGTAAACCCCGGGAAGAATTCGCGCCCGAGCTCGCGCGTGACATTGATCGCGAAATGTTCCGCGAGGGGAATAATGTCGTCCCGCCGATGACGCAGCGCCGGCACGTTGATGACGTCGAACGCGAGGCGATCGAGGAGGTCTGCGCGAAACTCTCCTTTCCGCGTCAGCTTCGGCAGATCTGCATTGGTGGCGCCCAGTATCCTGACGTCGACGTTCACGGTTTCCGAACCGCCGACGCGCTCGAATTCGCCGTATTCGATGACGCGCAGAATTTTCTCCTGCATGCGCATCGGGATGGTCGCCAGCTCGTCGAGCAGCAGTGTGCCGCCGTCCGCCCGCTCGAACCGACCGATATGGCGCCGGGTGGCACCGGTAAACGACCCGGTCTCGTGACCGAACAACTCCGAGTCGAGAATGCTCTCGGTCAGTGCCGAACAATTGAGCTTCACCAGCGGCTCTTCCCAGCGCCCCGACAGGAAGTGGAGCCGGGTCGCCACGAGCTCCTTGCCGGTGCCCCGCTCGCCGATGATCAGCACCGGCTTGGTGAGCGCCGCGACGCGCGATACGTCTTCCAGCATCGCGACGAAGGCCGGTGATTCGCCGATGATGGGCGTGGTCTCTGAAATCGGCGTGGCCATTTAGCGTAAAAAACCAAAAAGCTAGTGAGAATGGCAAGAAATTAGCATAAAAAACTAAATCAGGATACTCGCCCTCGCCGGAGCAGAGGGTATTTTCCCCATACATTCAGCTAGTTAGGTGGCTTGCTGCGAGTTGGCACGGCTTATGCAATGTCAACAACTACCAAGACACGATCCGAGAAGAGGATATAGATATGGGTATTTACTCCCGCATGAGCGACATCATCAATTCCAACATCAACGCCATGTTGGAGAAGGCCGAGGATCCCGAGAAGATCGTGCGCCTGATGATCCAGGAGATGGAAGACACGCTGGTGGAGGTTCGCTCCGCCGCCGCGCGCACGATTGCCGACAAGAAGAAAAATCGGCGCAAGCTGACCCTGATTCAGGCCGAGGCCCGCGACTGGGAGAAGAAAGCCGAGTTGGCGGTGACCAAGAATCGCGACGACCTGGCCAAGGCCGCCCTTCGAGAGAAAGATGCCGCCGAGCGCATCGCCGCGTCCCTCGACGACGAACTGAAGCACGTCGACGAAGGGCTGGAAAAACTGAACGGCGACATCAAGCGCCTGCAAGCGAAACTCGCCGATGCGAAAGCTCGGCAGAAAGCGCTGATGATGCGTCACGATACCGGCAGTCAGCGCCTGCGTGTGCGAGAGCAGTTGCATGAAGGTAAGGTCGACGACGCGCTGGTTCGATTCGAGAAATTCGAGCGCAAGGTCGAGAACGTCGAAGGGCGCGTTGAAGCCTACGATCTCGGCGAACGCCCCGATCTGCGAAAAGAGATTCAGAATCTCGAAAGCGACGACAAGGTCGAGCGCGACCTGCACGAACTGAAGAAGCGTATGAGCGGGAACCAGACCGGGGAGGATGCATCATGATTCTGCGATATCTCGAAAGCGTTGCGTATGTCATCGCGTTTGCTGTCATCGGCCTGACGTATGTGGATTGTTTGCTGACCATCGCCGGGCCTCTTTAAGCGGCGCGTTCGATAACTCGAAGACGGAGTAGAAAGAAATGTCGGAAATTTTAGGGATCATCGCGCTGACCGTCGTGGCGCCGATCTGGATCGTCAGCCACTACGTGACGAAGTGGCGGTTGGCCAAAGGAATCTCAACGGGCGACGCGGAGACGCTTGAGGACCTCTGGAAGATTGCCCAGGGTATGGAGAACCGGATCGAAACGCTCGAGTCGATACTCGATGAAAACGTCGATGGGTGGAGGAGCAAAGCATGAATGGCGGTAACTACAAAGAACCCAATCCCCGGCGCCTGTATCGCGATACACAGAACGGAATGCTTGCCGGCGTGTGTGCCGGAATCGCGGATTTCTTCGGATTCAGCGTAAAGGCAACCCGGTGGGTCGTCGTCATCGGCTGCCTGTTCGCGATGCCGGCCATTTTTATCTGCTACGTCATCGCTGCATTCCTGCTGCCGCGCAAGCCGACCGGCATGTATGAAAGTGTAGGCGAAGAGCACTTCTGGCGCTCGATGCGCCGTGACCCGCAAACCGTATATGACGAGATTCGCCGCAAGCTGCGTAACCTCGACAACCGGCTGCAGGGCATGGAGAAGTATGTGACGTCGCCGCGATTCGACCTGGATCAGGAATTCAGGGACCTGGAACGCTGATCAGCGCCTCCGCAGAGCGCCCTTGCGGCGCTTCGTCGACGGCCGCTCTTGTTCCTCGAGTATGTCGCTCAGCACGAGCATTGGCACGACCGCAATGAATAGTGCCGCGATCAATACGGCCCGCAGTTTGCCCCGATGCCTGAGTGCTGCCACCCGACCGGTAAGCGTCGGAGGAGTTCCGGTCGCTCTTCGTTGGGCTTCTTCGAAAGATTCTCTTTTGGGGTCCACCGACTAGTTCTTTCAAGTTGCCCGCGCGTCTCGTACTGACCGTGCGGCGAGTCCGAATAACCGCAGCAAGCGGCAGGTGTAGACCAGGTAATTGGCAGAATCTGGTCATGGCCGGTTGGACGGAACGACGATACTTTCCTTGCGTCTGATCTCGCTGCTAGATCGATTTATCGTAAGCAGCGACGAATTGGCGAAATTTCCGCCTATTACGTTCAATTTCTCACTAGATTTCGAGCGTTAGCGAGAGTCCATTGCGTTACAATGAACGCATCCTCGCGGGCCGCTCGGAATGCGCGGTGCCCTAGAAGAATAAGCAAGAGGTAGCCTCGCGTGCGATTCCTCGCCTCAAATACAATCGGGCAGCTCCGCCAAGTTTTCATTGACGAAGACTACAAGCGGTTCGCAGTTTTGTTCGTTTTTATGCTCGCCGCAGCAGCCTTACAGGTCGTTGGCGTCGCATCGATATTCCCTTTCATGCAACTCGTAGCTCAGCCTGGCATCACCGAGTCCAGCGCCCTTCTGCGAAAAATCTTCGTACTGGGTGGGTTCGACTCGGAGCGCGACATGTTGCTGTGGCTCGGAAGTGCAGTATTTGTGCTGTTCACGCTATCGGTCGGTGTTTCAGCATTCACTGGCTGGCTAATCCAGCGTACGACGTGGTCAGCCGCGCATCGCCTCGGCGTGCGTCAACTAAAGCTATACATGCAGTTGCCCTATGACTTCTTTCTGGTTCAGAGCTCTGCCGAGCTGCTGCGACGCGTTGTCGCGGACATCAATCGTCTTCTCAGCGACGTTCTGCTGGCCGGCGCCAATCTGGTCGCGCAAGCCATCCTCGCGTTAGGACTATTCGTACTGTTACTGCTCGTAAACCCGATTTTGTCATTGGCCGCGTTCCTCGGTTTCGGATCGGTTTACCTCTTGTTACAAGTATTGCGTCATGACTTCCTGGCCAGGCTCGGTAAGGAGCGTATCGACACGGACAACCAGCGTTACACGGCGTTCATTGATGCGATCACCGGTATGAAATCGATACGCGTCGGCAATGCATCGCGATTCTTCGTCGAACGATTTACGCGAGCGTCCGATGCGTACACGCATATTTACCCGCGACTGGAACTCGCCACCAATGGTCCCCGATACATAATGGAGGTCATGGCATTCGGCGGAGTCCTGACGGTCCTGCTGCTTGCGGTGGCAATTCAGGACGATTTTGGAGGAGCGATCCCGACGCTAAGCGTGTTTGCGCTTGCAACCTACCGGCTAATGCCGGCATTTCATTCTATCTTCGAAAACGCTGCGCGACTTAGCAACAGTGTTGCGGTCATCGATTCGATTTCCGACGGTCTAAGGATGGATCGGCTTCTCGAGCCGGAACTCGAAGAATTGACGGAGCCAATTCCGTTTGTTGACCGTATACAAATCGATGACGTTCATTACCAGTACAAGACCGCAAAGGGGCCCGCGCTGCGAGCGGTTAATCTGACGATAGAAAAAGGACAAAGTGCCGCATTGGTCGGCACGACCGGGTCCGGCAAGACGACACTCGTCGATATTCTCGTCGGACTGCTTTTCCCGAGCGAAGGCTCACTTCGAGTGGACGACACGCCGATAGAAATCGAAACAGTTGCCAGCTGGCGTCAGATTCTGGCGTACGTACCGCAGGACGTATTCCTGTTTGATGCGACGGTCGCCGAAAATATCGCTTTCGGTAGCTCGGAGCTCCACGTCGACGACGTGCGAATGCGCCGCGCGGCCAAGGCGGCACAGCTGGACGGCTTTATCACCACAGAGCTGACCGACGGCTACGCTACGATGGTCGGAGAACGCGGCGTCAGGCTCAGTGGGGGCCAGCGACAGCGGCTGGGTATCGCCCGCGCGGTGTATCGCCAGCCGCAGGTTCTCGTGCTTGATGAGGCGACCAGCGCGCTGGATACGGTCACCGAAGACAGCGTGATTTCGGGGCTCAGGACTGCGTTGCCGGACGTCACGATCGTTATGGTCGCGCATCGGCTGTCGACCGTGCGGCATTGCGACCGCATCTTCCTGGTCGATGGCGGCAGGGTAGTCGCCGACGGCGATTATGACGGGCTTTATCGATCAAGCGCGCAGTTCAAACGCATGGTCGACGCAACACGGAGCGGATCGTGACGGATCCGGTGAGCAGCAACGATACTGCGGCCACGATCGGCCCGGCGCAGCGGGATCGGCCGACGCACGACGGACCCGCGGGCTGGCGGATCGGCGTCGCACGCCGTGTCGGCGTGCTGTCGGTGCCGTTCGAATGGCTCGTCCGGTTCGTGCGAATCATCGAGAGTGCGATCCCGATCGGTTTGCTGCGTCGGTCTGACATTGGACGAATCGTGCACATGGCCTACGCCGAGGCGCCGGATTTCTACGATCCCGACAAGTATCGCATTCGCTACGAAGAGCAGCTGCTGCCGCTTATCGAACGCAGCGTCGGCGCCGCGAACGGGCGTCGCCTTTTGGATTTATATTGCGGTCACGGGCGCGAGGCCGAGATTTTTTCGCGCACCGGTTTCGACGTCTTCGCGGTGGACGCACAACCCGCGGTGATCGAACGCGCCCGGCAGTATGCGCGGGAGGCCGGTTTCGCGGCCCAATTTACGATCGCCGACATCGACAGCTGGAGTCCGGCGGATAGGAACTGGGATGTTATCTATACATCTCTCTGGATGTACTCCACGATCCCCGATCGGGACTCGCGTGTCGACTGGCTCAGGCGCCTGTCGGGGTGGCTCGCGCCGGGAGGATGCATGATCATTTCGATCACTCCCTGGTCCAGTGGTTACGCGGCGGCTTTGCGGCACGCGGTTGCATGGATTGTGCGCATACTGACGCTCAACCCGCGCCGGCCCGAGCTGGGCGATCGCTTCCACACGGGCCTGTTCTGGCACGACTTCACGAGCTCCGCGTTGCACGCGGAGCTCGCTGCTGCCGGCATGCAGGTCGTCGACTCACTGGAAATCGGAGGCGGAACGCCGTGCGACCTGCACCTGCTGCAAGTCGCGGGCGAAGAGGACTAAGCAAACGATGGACGCGGCGGCGAACAACGAACTCAGCCCCGGCCAGCTATTGATCTGGCTGGGCATGCAGCGGCACCCGGGCGCACCGATCTACAACGCAGTTACGACATTTCGTGTGGCAACGACGCTGGATCATCAGGAGTTCGATGCGGCGTTCTGCTCAGTTGTCAATGACTCCGATGCTCTGCGCAGTACCTTTGCGGACGTCGCGGGTGTGCCACGTTGCATTATCCGAGCGCCGGTCGAAGGGCCGTTCGCCGAGTGCGTCGACCTGACCGGGGCACCGGATCCCGATGCGGCGCTCGACTCGTGGGTAACGGCGAGAAGCCGCCGCATTCTGCCGATCGAGACGTGTGCCTTCGACACAGCCCTGATATACGTGAGACCGGGCGAGACGATCTGGTATCTGAATCAGCATCACCTCATTGCCGACGCCTGGTCGACGCGGCTGGTATTCGACGAGGTTGCCAGGCGGTATGCTGCGCTCGCCGCCGGCGAATCGGAAGTGAGAGGTTCCCTGCCGTCGTTCGGCGCGTGGATCGACAAAGTTAATAGCGATGCGGAGACCGCCCAGCGGAAGAGCGCGAGCGAATATTGGGAACGGCGAGGCGACCTGGCGGCCGACGGGGAACCACTGGAATTTTTTGGCACGAAGCATGAGTCGTCGAACCCGGCGGCCGAACGGCATTCCGTCGTGCTCGATTCAGCCCGCGCCGACGGGATTCGCCGGCTCCTTGCGGATCAGTCCTTACGCGCGCTCAACGACGACGTGACGTTGTTCCAGATCTTTGCGACGGCCCTGTTCGCGTTACTGTACCGCGCGAGCGGTCAGCCGGAATTATCGATTGGAGCGCCCGCGCTGAATCGCGCGACGGCGACGGAGCGCGCGACGATCGGCCTGATGATGGAGATGCTAATGATGCGCGTCGAAGTCGACGACGCCGACACTCTCGAAACGCTATATATGAAAGTCCGTGGCGAGGCATTCAACTTCCTGCGTAACGGTCGTGCCGGAACGAGCAGCGCGAAACTGGTTCGCACGTTTTCGGTGTTGCTGAACTTCGTGCGCGGATCGTACGCGGACTTCGGCGACGTACGAACGGACGTTGATTACGTCCATACCGGCGTCGCGGAACCGCACAATGCACTGCGAATACAGGTTCGAGATTTCGCCGGCCATGGCAACTTCTCGATCGACTTCGACTTCAATTGCGATACGTTTTCGCCGGTACTCCGCGAAACCCTGGTCGAACAGTTCCTGTGCCTCATCGACGCCTTCGTCGACCAGCGCGATAAGCGCATCGCTGAGCTCGACCTGCTGGAGCCCGATGTTCGGAGCCGGCTGCTTTACGATTTAAATCAGACGTCCGCGGAATATCCCGTGAGTCGGCCCTTGCACGGATTGTTCGAGGCCCAGGTCGACGCAGCGCGCGAGCGGCTCGCGGTTGCGGATGAGGCCTGCGCTATCGACTACGGTGAACTGGACCGGCGCAGCAACCGCCTGGCATGGGAGCTGATAGCGCGCGGTGTGACGAAGGGCAAGCGCGTCGCGCTCGTGCTGGAGTCGGGCGTGGACTTCGTGATCGCCGCGCTGGCTACGATGAAGGCGGGTGGAGCGTACATGCCGGTCGACACCAAAGCTCCCGAGGCCCGGCGCGCGGCGCTGCTCGAGTCGGGCGACCCGGCCGTCGTCATCACCACCGGTACCGTCTCCGTTCCCGCAGGGATCGACACGGTTCGCCTCGATGCGAACCGCTCGTCGATCTCGGGTCAGCCGGATACTCGCCCGGACGTCGACATGGACGCCGATGCCAATGCCTACGTGCTGTTCACGTCCGGCTCGACCGGCACGCCGAAAGGCGTAATTTGCACCCACCGTGGTGTGCTGAACTTGCTCGGCGATATCGACGCGCGGAAACCGCTTGCCGCCGGAGCGCCGTGCAGTCTGTGGACCGACATTGGTTTCGACGTGTCCGTGTACGAGATCTTCTCGGCGCTGTGTTACGGCGGGACGTTGCACTTCGTGCCGCCGCTGGTGCGCCCGGATGCCGGGCGGCTTTATCACTGGTGCTGCGACAAGGAAATCGAGAGCGCGTACCTGCCGCCGTTCGTGCTCGGTGACTTCGTCGCGATGAGCACGACGGGAGCGAGGCGACTTTCGCTGAGGCGGCTGCTCGTAGGCGTCGAGCCGATTCCGCTGCGGACGCTGCAGGCACTGGCCGGCGCGAACCCCGGGCTGACGATTGTGAACGGTTACGGGCCCACCGAGACGACCATCTGCGCCACTCTGTACACGGTGCCGACAGAGCCCGGCCGGGATCGCCGGACCCCGATCGGTCGGCCGGTCCGCAACAACCGGGCATATGTGCTCGATCGTTTCGGACAGCCGATACCCCACGGACTGCCGGGCGAGCTGTACATCGGCGGGCACGGCGTCGCTCGCGGCTACCTGCATAACGACGCGCTGACCGCCGAGCGCTTCATCACCGATCCGTTCGAACCGGACGGCGGCGTGCGCCTGTATCGAACCGGCGATCGGGTGCGCTACCTGCCCGACGACAACCTCGAGTTCATCGGACGCATCGATCACCAGATCAAACTCCGCGGCCACCGCATCGAGCCGGCTGAGATCGAGAAGCGCCTGGCCGAATGTCCGGACGTCCACGAAGCGCTGGTCATCGCCGGAAACCTCGGCGACGGCGATCGCGGGCTCGTCGCCTACCTCGTCACCGACGAAGATCTCGCGCTGACTGCGAGCGACTGGTATAGGCGGCTGCAGCCGCTGTTGCCGAGTTACATGATTCCTTCGGCCTATGTGTGCCTGCGAGGTTATCCGCAAACGTCGAGCGGCAAGATCGATCGCAAGGCGTTGCCGGCGCCCGAAACCCATGTCGCCGCTGCCGGCTTCACGGCGCCGGAGACGTCGCTGCAAGCCAAGATCGTCGAGATCTGGTGCGATGTTCTCGGTCTCGAGCGTATCGGAATCGACGACCATTTCATCAACATCGGCGGTGACTCCATTCAGGCCCTGCAGATCGCGGCGCGCGCTCACGATGCAGGCATCCGATTCAGCGCGCGCGACGTGTTCGAATTCGCGACGCCCGCGGCGCTGGCCGAACAGGCAGGCAAGGTCGATGACGAGCGATATGGGCGTGATAAGGGTGGCAGCCTGACCGATGCGGCCCGGCGGGCGGGCATCAGTCAACAGGATCTCGACGAGCTCCTGGACCAGTATGGCGAAGAACGCCTCTGACGGTGTGTCGAATTGGCGCGCATAGTCATCATTCCAGGCACGATTCGTTCGAAGCTGATTACGCAAGTTGAGCTAGCGGCGCGACTCGAGCGCGCCGGCTTCGACATAATCGTCGTCGCGCCGCCGGGCGGCAGCGTCGATGAAGCCGGTATCCAATACATTCGCGCTGGTCTCGAGCTCGACGCGTCGCCGCGCGAGCGAGGCCGCCCCGCACGCAAGACCCGGGTTGCGCGACGCGAGGCGGCGGTCGCCGCGACCGACGTCGACGGATTTACAAATCGACTCAGGAAGCTCGGGCCGGACCTCGTATTGATCGACATCGAGTCGCACGCCGAAATTATGGCCGCCGTGCAGGCTGGTCTTCGCGTCGGATTGATCAACGTGTTTTTCAACCTTTGGAAGCATCCCCGCGTTCCGCCCGTGCATGTCCCGGTGACGCCCGGCGTCGGTATGTCGGGGACACGACCGGGCATCGAATGGACCTGGCTGCGCTACCGTATATGGCGCTGGTTGGAACTCCGCCGCTCGCGGTGGGACGGCAACGACGAGCTGGCCCGACTGGAAGCACTCGCGGAGCGACTGGACTACTCGCTGGCGCGGGAGGTCGACTATTATCAGGGTCTTCTTCCCTATATCTACCGGCGGCTGCCGATACTCAATACGAACCTGCTGGAACTCGACCTGCCGCACAAACCACATCCGAACATCCGCTATGTCGGACCGATGACCAGCGTCGAGCGACCGACCTTCTCGACGGAAGAGAAATCCGTCGCCGCCGATATTGTCCGGATCGCCGCCGAATCGCGCGACGCCGGACGCAAACTGCTGTATTGCTCGTTCGGTGCGTACTTCATGGGCGACGACACGGCATTCCTGCGGCGAATGATCGAAGCGGCTGCGACGGGCGGCGATTGGACCGTCGTGCTGGGCCTCGGGAGGCGCCACGATCCCGACGATCTGGGGCCACTTCCGGAACACGTGCACGCATTTGGCTGGGCGCCACAGATGGTAGCCCTGGAGCGCGCCGACGCCGCTCTGATTCACGGCGGTATGACGACGGTCTACGAGTGCCTTCACTTCGCCGTGCCGATGGTGACGTATCCGTACGATATTTTTGACCAGAACGGCACGGCGGCCCGGGTTCGCTACCATGGCGTCGGGATTTCAAGCGACTGGCGCCGCGACACGCCGTCGCAGATCGCTGCTCATATCGACCGGACTCTTGGCGACGCAGCGATTCAGCGTCGGGTTGCAACAATGCGCAAACACATGGAACGCTATCGGTCGGAGGCCAGTTTGGAAAACGCGGTGGCGGAAATACTTGCGGACACCGGAGGAGTCGGCGCATCGAGAACGTAGACGACATCTACCCGTTGTCGCCGATGCAGCGCCTGATGCTGATGCACTCGATCCGGGTGCCCGGCTCTTCGACGCTGAGCAACCAGTTTCGCTACCGCGTGTCCGGGCCGCTGGACGTCGATCGATTCGAGCGCGCATGGCAACGGGCGCTAGACCGGCACCCGGCGCTGCGCACTGCATTCGTCTGGGAGGGCGTCGACGAACCGCTACAGGTCGTCCGGTCCCGCGCGCGAATGACGGTCGAACATGTCGATCTCGGCGGACACGATGCGGCCGACCGAGCCGCCGAACTCGCGCACGTGGAGCAGGCCGACCGCGAGCAAGGCTTCGACCTGACGCGCGCGCCGCTGATGCGACTGACGGTCGTCAGTCTCAGCGACGAACAGCACGTGCTGCTGTGGAGTCGCCATCACCTGATCCTCGACCTGTGGTCGGTGGAACTTCTTTTCGACGAGGTGCTGCGACATTATGGCGGCAGGCAGCAGGCGGTCGGCAACGCGGTCGGGTTCCGCGACTATATCCAGTGGCTCGGCCAACAGGATGCAACCGCCGCCGAGGCCCACTATCAACGAGTGCTCGCCGGGCTGTCGGCCCCGTCTTTGCTGTTCGGCGATCGTGCACGACGCAGTGAATGGTTCCGCGACGGACAGCCGGTCGCTGAGAGGATTCTCGCTGCCGAATGCGTTGCCGCGATCGCCGAGTTCGCCCGCTCACGGGGACTGACGTTCGGGAGCGTGGTGCAGGGCGCGGTCGGTCTCATGATCGCCGAGCGACTGCGCCGCGCGGATGTCGTCTACGGATTAACCGTCGCCGGTCGACCCAGCGACCTCGACAGCGTGGCGTCGATTCTGGGTACGTTCATCAACGACGTGCCGGTGCGCGCGCAAATCGATCGTTCGCAGCGAATAATCGACTGGCTCGTCGAGCTGCAGATCGCACATTCCAAGCGTCAGCCCTTCGAGTATCTGTCACCCATCGACATTCACCGGTGCAGCGGTCTCCCGGCCGAACGACCGCTGTTCGATCTCTTGCTCTTGTTGCAGTCGCCAGGAGCGACGACCAGGCCCACCGACGGGTCCCTGACGCTCGATCCGATTCGCGGTCCGTTCGATTCGGCTTTGCCGATGACGCTGGCCGTCGAGCATGAAGGTGCCGAAGTGAGGCTCACGGCCGTCTACGACGAATCGTTGGTGTCGGGTGATGTTGCCGAGGGAATCCTGCGGCAGCTCGAAGACTGGCTGCGGCGGATTTGCGCACGACCCGATGCGACCCTCGGTGACTTGCTGCCGGAGTTCGACGCCGCGGAGCCCGCCCGGCCGAGCCCGGCTCCCGCGGCGGTCGCCCAGGATTCAGCCGGCGTCGCCGATACGTTGCTCGATATCTGGAGGCGGACGCTCGGTATCGCTGACGTCGGGCTCGATGACGACTTCTTCGCGCTCGGCGGCACGTCCATCCAGGCGGCGATTGCATTCACGGAGATCGAGCGACGGCTGGGGCGGGACCTGCCTTTGTCGATACTGTTCGCTGCCGGCAATGT